>JAEZQV010000253.1 GCA_023441125.1 Bacillota bacterium | reverse complement strand
ATGCTATACTCATCAAGAGTTGGTGGAGGGACTGGCCCGATGAAACCGCGGCAACCATTTAGCAAGTCGCTAAAACGGTGCCAATTCCGGCGGATAACCGCAAGATGGGAGTGAAAAATAATCACACCTCCCTTGCGGAGGTTTTTGTTTTTTCAGTAGCTAACTTAGGAGGGGATAATTAATTATGGAAAAGAAACGTGTACTGTTTACATCCGAGTCTGTAACCGAAGGTCATCCGGACAAAATTGCCGATCAAATTTCCGACAGTGTGCTTGACGCAATTTTAGCCCATGACCCTGAAGCGCGGGTAGCCTGCGAAACGCTGGTAACAACGGGAATTGTACATGTAGTTGGTGAAATCACTACCAATTGCTATGTAGATATCCCTAAAATCGTCAGGGAGACCATTAAAAATATAGGCTACACCCGGGCCAAGTATGGCTTCGATGCCGAAACCTGCGGTGTTTTAACATCAATCGACGAACAGTCGGCCGATATTGCCCTGGGCGTTGATCAGGCGCTGGAAGCGAAACAGGGTGACATGGACACCATCGAGGCCATCGGCGCCGGCGACCAGGGGATGATGTTCGGCTATGCCACCAACGAGACCCCGGAATATATGCCGCTGCCGATCGCTTTGGCCCATAAACTTTCCCGCCGCTTGTCCGAAGTGCGCAAAAACGGCGAACTGACTTATCTCCGTCCGGATGGAAAAACGCAGGTCACGGTAGAGTATGAGGACGGTAAGCCGGTCCGAATCGATACGATTGTAATTTCCACTCAGCACAGCCCGGAAGTTGACCGCGACACGATCGAAAAAGACCTGATCGCCGCAGTTATCGGTCCCATTGTCCCTGCTGAACTGCTTGATGCCAAAACCAAATACTATATCAATCCCACCGGACGGTTCGTAGTCGGTGGTCCGCAAGGCGACGCCGGTTTAACCGGCCGCAAAATTATCGTGGATACTTATGGCGGCATGGCCCGTCATGGCGGCGGCGCATTCTCCGGCAAGGACCCCACAAAAGTGGACCGTTCCGCCGCCTATGCAGCCCGCTATGTGGCGAAAAATGTTGTTGCTGCCGGTCTGGCCGACAAGTGCGAAATTCAGCTGGCCTATGCGATTGGTATCGCCCGGCCGGTTTCGGTCATGGTGGAAACCTTCGGCACAGCCAAGATCAGTGAGGCTCAAATCGGCGAACTTATTAACAAGCATTTTGATCTCAGACCGGCCGGCATTATTAAGTCGCTGAACCTGAGACGTCCCATTTATCGCCAAACAGCCGTTTATGGCCACTTTGGCCGCACCGATATTGATTTGCCCTGGGAGCATACCGACAAAGCCGACCTCTTGCGCAAGGAAGCCAATCTGTAAGAAATTATTAATGAATTAAGGGCTAATGGTAATACTAACATTGCTGGACACTCTATTCAGTAAAAAGGGAGGTATTCCATTGGCTGCAAATACCCAGACCAAACAATCCGTTTACCGAGTGGGAGGCCTTAAAGGTAACCATTGCCGTGATCGTATTGAACATACGCTGTCCCATCTGCATGGTGTTTCCTCAGTGAAAGTCGACCTGGCCACCAGCCAGGTTGCCGTTAGCCATGACGAATCAGTAACTTCCAGCGGCTATATTGAAGAAACATTACAAGCACTCGGCTATTCTATTCAGGGTTAAAGGAGCCGACTGTAATGAAGCTCCACTTTTCACCGCTGAGAAAGTGCCGGATTAAGCGTTATTGCAAAAGGCTGCCGATGGATACAGGGCTTGATTGGGACTTGGCCGCCCATGATCTCAAAAACCGGTAGCAGGTATTTACCACTTGGAAGCGAATATATACTGTTAGTTTAAAAGGGGACTTGTCAGTCCCCTTCTCTTTATCATGAGAAAGCAGCGCTGTCTCAGGATACGCCTTGGTCATTTATTTATGATGATAATATATTTTAGGTGAAGAAATGTTACAAACTGCCCAAATAATTGTAAATATCCCCACTCGCACTATTGATAAACCATTTTCCTATCTGATTCCGGAGCACTTGCCGGCAATCGGCATAGGCTGGCGTGTGCTGGTGCCGTTTGGCAGCCGAAAGGCAGAGGGGTTTGTCATCGGTTGCAAAGCCGAGAATCCGGCAGGCTTAAAAGCCATTTTAGACGTGCTCGATGATTATCCCTGGTTTAACGATAATATGCTGCAAACGGCCGAATGGCTGAGCCAGTACTACCTGTGCTCGCCGGCTGAGGCCCTGCGTCTGTTTGTTCCCGGCCAGTCCGGGATCAAGACCGCCAAATCCTATCAGGCCAGAGATGAGGTCGATCTTGAACAGGCGGCGGCGCTCCTGGCTGCCAAACCGGCGGAGTACCGCAACGCACTAACCTACATTTATGAACAGGGTCCGGTCACGCATTCTGAACTCAGCAAACTGCCCGGCCCCCTGGAAACTATGCTTAAATTTTTTTTGCAGCATAAGCTAATCGGCCATGCCGATACGGTAAGTAAGCGCGGCAAGGCAAGTACCGTCTCCCTGATTAATCTGGCGGTCAGCAAAGAAGTGGCGGCCCAAAGCGAGCAAATGCTGCCCGCCAGCAAGGCGGCCCAGCGCCGCCTCCTGCAGGCCTTGCTGCAAAAGGGGGAAATTAACCCGGCTGAACTGAAAGAGCTTCATATTTCACCGGATACGGTGCGAAAACTAACGGCCCAAGGCTTGATTGCCAGCCGTAAAGTTCAGGTGTTCCGCAACAGCTACAGCACCGGCAGGGAGCACCAAACCGGTAACATAAGACTGACAACAGCCCAGCAGCAAGCCCTGGAGCTGATCACTCCCGTACTGGCGGCAAAAATTCACCGGTCCTTTCTGATCCACGGTGTGACCGGCAGCGGCAAAACGCAGGTATATATTAAAGCGGTGGCCGAAGTCCGCAAGCTTAATCGTCAGGCCATTGTGCTGGTACCCGAAATTGCCTTGACAAGTCAAATCGTAGCCCGGTTTCAGGCCGCTTTTGGCCACGATGTGGTGGTAATGCACAGCAAACTGTCGGTGGGCGAGCGGTATGACGCCTGGCGGCGGCTGCGTTTGGGGCAGGCCGGTATTGTTATCGGCGCCCGTTCGGCCTTATTCGCACCGGTTGATAACCTGGGCCTCATCGTTATTGATGAAGAGCACGAATTTACGTACAAGCAGGAAGAGTCTCCCCGCTATCATGCCCGGCAAGTGGCCCTGTTCCGGGCCAAGCTGGCCGGTGCCGCCGTAGTGCTGGGCAGCGCCACACCGGCTATTGAAACGTATTACCAGGCGCTTGCCGGTCAGCATACCTTGCTTACCATGGATAAACGGGTGGATGATGTACCGCTGCCACCGGTAACCGTTGTCGATATGCGGGAAGAGCTGGCCAAAGGCCGGCGCAGCGTCATTTCGCCGGCCCTGCAGGAAATGCTGGCCGAGACCTTATCCCGCAAAGAGCAGGCCGTTATTTTGCTTAACCGCCGGGGCTACTCCACCTTTGTGCTTTGCCGCGAATGTGGCCATGTGCTCAAATGCCGCCACTGCGATATCCCGCTGGTATACCATACACCCGGTCAAAGTCTGCGCTGCCACTATTGTCAGGAACGCCACGCTGTTCCCGATACCTGCCCTGAATGCGGCAGCCGCTATATCCGGTACTTTGGCGCCGGCACACAAAAAGTGGAGGAGACGCTTACCGCTCTATTCCCGGCTGCTAAGATCGTACGCATGGATCAGGATACAACCAGTAAAAAAATGGCCCATGACAAAATATTAGCCGCTTTTGCCGCCGGAACATATGATATCCTGTTAGGCACCCAAATGGTGGCCAAAGGGCATGACATTGCTAATGTAACGGCAGTGGGCATTATCTCGGCGGATACCGCGCTCAACCTGCCCGATTTCCGGGCAGCCGAAAGGACCTTTGCCTTGCTGACGCAGGCAGCCGGCCGGGCCGGCCGGGGTGATAAAGCCGGCCGGGTCGTTATGCAAACCTATAATCCCGACCACTATGCAATAAAATTTGGCGCGGCGCATAATTACCAGGCCTTTTATGAAAATGAAATTGCCTTTCGCCGTGAGCTCAATTATCCCCCTTATGCCAACCTCATAAAAATAACGGTGCAAGCCGGTGACGAAACACTGGTTCACCGCAGCGCCAATCAGCTGGCGGCCGAATTAGCGCCTGCCTGCCGGGGCGCCGACGCCGCCATTATCGGACCTTTCCCCGCAGCTGTGGTTAAAATAAAAGATATATACCGTGTCAATATCCTGATTAAAACCAGCGACATAAACCGAGTTACCGGGCAGCTTACCGCTTTAAGCATCGCCAGCCGCAAGGATGTCGTCATCGATATTGATCCAGTGAACGTCCTCTAGTCAGATTCATTCAGAAATTCACAGCAATTTGTCATTCGCTCCCTGTAGCACAAAACGGCTTTCAGCAGATGTACTTTTCATAACCCGCTACATTGTGGTAAAATTTTTCTATGGCCTATATAGTGCCGTAGCCTTTGTCATAATTCTGCTAGGTGGATTCTAACGGAACAATATAGGTAAGAGGAGGTACAAATATGCCGGTAATGGAGATTAAAAAAGCAGGCAGCAAGGTTCTTAAGGAGGTTGCTGCACCTGTCGAAAAAATTGACCGCAAGATTAAGCAATTACTTGACGATATGGCGGAAACCATGTATGCCGCCGATGGGGTGGGCTTGGCAGCGCCTCAGGTGGGTGTTTCCCTGCGCATTGTAGTTATCGATGTGGGTGACGGCCTCATTGAACTGATTAATCCTGAAATTGTTGCTCAGGAGGGCTGTGAAAATGGTACGGAAGGCTGCCTGAGTGTACCCGGCATGTATGGTGAAGTGGAACGGCAGGCTACGGTAACAGTCGAAGCCCAGAACCGGGCCGGGAAAAAATTCCGCGTAGCCGGCACAGGTCTGTTGGCCCGGGCGCTGCAGCATGAAATTGACCATTTAAACGGCATTCTTTTTATAGAACTGGCAAAAACCATACACAAGGGGTAATTGACATGGGAAGTTTACGTACGGTATTCATGGGAACACCTGACTTTGCAGTACCCTGCCTCGCTATGCTTGTGCAGGAAGACTATCCGGTAGTGGCGGTTGTCACCCAGCCTGACCGGCCAAAAGGCCGGGGACAGAAGCTGACCTATTCACCGGTCAAGGAAGCAGCCTTGGCCTATAATCTGCCTGTCCTGCAACCTGCCAGCATAAAGACCGAAGAATACTACCAGCAGCTTGCCGCGCTTAAGCCCGACATTATTGTTGTGGTTGCCTTCGGACAAATTCTGCCTAAAAAGATATTGGACCTGCCGCCTTACGGCTGCATTAACGTGCATGCCTCGCTGCTGCCCAAATACCGCGGCTCGGCCCCGATTCACTGGGCGGTCATCAATGGGGAAACGACTACAGGCATTACCACCATGTACATGGATGTCGGCATGGATACCGGCGATATGATACTAAAGGCAACGACGCCGGTTTTGCCGGCGGACACAACAGGCAGTCTGCATGACAAACTCCAACGTCTTGGCGCTGCCGTATTGTCCGACACGCTAAAAAAAATCGCCGCCGGTCAGGCGCCGCGCCAGTCCCAGGATGAGGCCGAGGCCACCTATGCCCGACTGCTATGCCGCAATACGGAACGGATCGACTGGCGCCAGCCCGCGACTGCCATTCATAATTTGGTGCGCGGACTCAATCCCTGGCCGGTAGCCTATTGTAAATACCAAAATAAATCACTGAAAATCTGGCAGACTAAAGTATATGACAGCGCAGCACAATGCTCCGAGCCCGGCCGCGTTGTTACCATTACCAAAGACGGACTTGTCGTGGAAACCGGCCGGGGAACCCTCGAAATACTGGAAATTCAGCCCGAATCCAAGCGCCGGATGAAGGCCAGTGACTGTGCTTGCGGCTATTGCCTGACGGTTGGCAGCCAATTTGAATAGAAGGTGGCAGTAATGATCGAAGTAGTACACAGGCCCCGCAAACGTCTGTTTTTGATACTTATTCTTAGCAGTTTACTGCTGGCAACGCTATCCAGTTATGGTTTATGGATCGTAAGCCTGCCGGGTTTAGCCAATATTAGCAGCTATTTGCCCCTGCTGTTAGGTACTCTGCTGGCCGCCGTCATTTTGGCGGCAGCCTGTGGTGTCACCGGCATCATCCTGGCCATTCTGGGTTTCAAAACCCTGGGTATCTTCCAGGGATTGGCCTGGTCGGCTATCAACCTGTTGTTCCCGATGGCGATTTGCCTGGGAAAACTCTTTGATGTTGACAAAGAGCGCGTCGAACGGTCTTTTATCGAAGTCAGCAATCATTTAATCAAGCAGAAGAACATCACGGTAAACCCTGATAAGCTGCTAGTCATGACACCTCACTGCCTGCAAAATGAAAGCTGTCCCCACAAAATCACCCGTGATGTCTCCAATTGCCGGCATTGCGGCCAGTGCCAGATTGGCGACCTGGCAGCACTTACCGCTGCTTACGGGGTCCACCTGGCGGTCGTCACCGGCGGCACACTGGCCCGGAAAGTAATCAAAACACTGCGTCCCCATGCGGTGCTGGCCATTGCCTGCGAACGCGATCTAACCAGCGGTATTCAAGATGTATTTCCGCTCCCGGTTATTGGTGTGCTCAATGACCGTCCCTTCGGTCCCTGCTGCAATACCCGGGTTGACCTTACTAAAGTTGAACAGGCTATACAAAGCTTTATGGCCAATACTGACATAACGAAGGATAAAGATGGTGGCATTCAATGACCGCAATAAAAATCAATGCCAGGGAAGTCGCACTTACTGTCATCAATGAGGTGGAAGTCAATGGGGCTTATGCCAACATTGCCCTGGCCAGGGAAATAAACCGCCGGACGTCGCAAGGGCAGCTTTCTGACCAGGACCGGCGGTTTATTACTGAATTGGTGTACGGTACAGTTAAAGCAGGCGCGACACTCGACTGGATGTTAGGCTTATACCTGTCCCGCCCGGTGGCTAAGGTGGCGCCGGTAATCAGAAACATTCTGCGCTTAGGCCTCTATCAGCTTTTTTTTCTGGACAAAATCCCCGCCTCGGCAGCGTGCAACCAGGCGGTGGAACTAGCCAAAAAATACGGCCATGCCGGCACTGTCAAATTTGTGAACGGCGTACTAAGGAGCGCCGCCCGCACACCGGAAAAAGTTGTGTACCCGGACCTTTCCCAGGAACCTGTAAAGCATTTGGCGCTAAAATATTGCCATCCCGCATGGCTGATAGAGCGTTGGGTAAGCCGTCTGGGGATTTCCGCCTGTGAAGCGCTCTGCCGGTGTAACAACACAACACCGCCGCTGTCGCTGCGCACCAATACCCTTCATATTGACCGGGACGGGCTGCTCAAACGCCTGACGGCGGAGGGGGTTACCTGCGAACCCTCGGCCTGGTCACCGGAGGGTATTATCTGCTCCGGCCACCCGGCCCTCGGGACGCTACAATCTCTGCAGGCCGGCTTTTGCCAGGTGCAGGATGAAAGCTCTATGCTGGTAGCCCATATTCTGGGGCCCAAGCCGGGTGAATTTATTATTGACGCCTGCGGCGCACCGGGTGGCAAAACCACGCACATTGCCGCGCTGCTGGGTAATACCGGCCGGGTATTATCTACCGATATTTACGAGCATAAATTGGCCATTACCCGCGAAAACGCCACTCGCCTGGGTTTAGGCAATATTAAGACCCAGGCGCTGGACGCCGTTAATTTAGGCGGCCTGTTCCCGCAGCAAGCGGATCGGGTGCTGGTGGACGCGCCTTGCTCCGGGCTGGGGGTATTAAGACGCAAGCCTGATTCCCGCTGGCGAAAATCGCCGGCCATGTTAGAGGATTTACCCAGACTCCAAACGGCGATAGTAAACAGTGCCGCCGAATGCGTCAAACCCGGCGGCGTACTGGTATACAGCACCTGCACCACGGAGCCGGAAGAAAACCAGGCGGTTGTACAGGCTTTTCTTGACAGTCATCCAGAGTTCAGTCTTAATCAAACCGGACAATATCTGCCAGGACAAAAGCGCCCGGAAGCTATGCTGCAGCTCTGGCCGCACACCGACGGCGTCGACGGTTTTTTCATTGCCCGCATGTCCCGGCAAGCCTAGGGCGGAGGATGTATAATGACGAATACAGGCAAAACTGAGCTATTCGGGCTTTTCGCCAGTGAAATTGCCGCAGTGGTCCAACCGCTCGGCCTGGAACAATACCGCGCCAAACAAATTGCCGAATGGCTGTATAAACAAGGTGTCCGCCAATTTGACGGTATGACCAACTTGCGGAAAGAGCAACGCCAGCTGCTTGCCAAAGAATTTTCCATTACTGATCTTAGCTTAAAAGCAGCTCAGCAATCGGGCGACGGCCGGACAAGCAAATTTCTCCTTGCTTTCCCCGACGGAATGGCCGTGGAAACAGTCCTAATGCGCCAGCCCTACGGCAATAGTATCTGCATCTCCTCCCAGGTTGGCTGCGCCATGGGCTGCACGTTCTGCGCCTCAACGCTCGGCGGACTGGCCCGCAACCTGACCGGCGGCGAAATCCTGGCCCAGGTTCTGTTTGTCAATGAATTACTTAAACAGCAGGAGCAAAAAGTGGATTCTATCGTGATCATGGGTTCCGGCGAGCCGCTGGCCAACTATGACAATGTTTTACGCTTTCTCCGCCTCATTCATGAACCCTATTGCCTGAACCTGAGTTATCGCAGCATAGCCCTGTCAACTTCGGGATTAGTTCCGGAAATGGACCGTCTGAGCACTGAAGGATTGCCGATTACGCTGTCAATATCCCTGCACGCCCCGGACAATCTGTTGCGCTCCAGGCTGATGCCTGTCAACCGGCGTTATCCGCTGGAGCAGGTTCTGGCTGCGGGCGACCGTTACGCCGCCCGGACCGGGCGGCGTGTAACCTACGAATATACTTTAATTGCCGGGGTCAATGATCAGGCTGCTCACGCCCGGGCGCTGGCCGCGCTGCTGAAAGGGCGCCTGGCCAATGTGAATCTTATTCCGATAAATCCGGTACCCGAGCGGGGCTTGCTGCGACCGGCGGATAAGGATATTGCCAATTTCGAGCGGCTTTTACAGGCGCAGCATATCAATGTTACCGTCAGACGCGAAATGGGTACAGATATTGACGCTGCCTGCGGGCAATTGCGTCACAAAAATATGTCGGTATAATGGTTAATTTTGACTAGATTGCCATTATCGCGTATAATTAAAAAAGATTGGTTTGATTGGGCGGGAGTTGTGATAACTTGAAGTTTGTCCGCAATATAGAAAATTTTTTTGAAAAATATATTGAAGGCTTTTTTAACAGGCAGTTCTCCAGCAGCCTCCAGCCGGCTGAAATTGCCAAGCATTTGGCCAAGGAAATGGAGAATGAACGCACAGTTGGCGTTTCCCACGTTTATGTGCCTAATCATTATGCCGTCTACCTAAATCCGCCGGACTTCGAACGTCTGGAGCCGTACGCCGCCGCTGTCTGCAGCGATTTAGCCGCATTTCTCAGTGAAGAGAGCCGCAGCAAAGGCTATACAATGGCCGGCAGTCCCAAAATTGAGCTTTTCGCTGATGAAAAGCTCACCGGGCAGGGGTTTCGGATTATTTCCAGTTTCACCGAAGCGCCGTATGAGGAAACCGCTCAACCGCCTAATGCAGAGCAAAATCCGGGTGATACCCGCATCTTTGATAAACTGGAGCCGGTTTTGCTAACCCACCCGCCGCAAAAACTTGTCCATGGCCTCCTGACAGTCATCGACGGCCTGGACGCCGGTTTGAAAGTAGACTGCACCACCAACAGGATAAATATCGGCCGCCGTAATACCAATGAATTACCGCTGTCGGATATGAATACCTCGCGCCTGCATGCTTATATTGTTTACGAAGATAACGCCCATGTCATTCACGATGCCAGAAGCCTGAACGGAACTTATGTCGGCGGTCATCGCATTACCCATAAAAAACTCAATAACGGTGACAGAGTAAAAGTCGGCAACACCGTTATTTTATACGAGGTGAAGTAGATTGCCCGGAAAGATGCAAGTGCTGAATATTGTGGTAATCGCCTTGCAGTATAGCCTGGTAATACTGCTCTATTACTTTTTATACCGGGTGGTAAGGCTGGCTGCCCGGGAACTAAATACTTTGGCTGCTTACGACCCTTCGCTGCTGCGGTATGATGCCGATACGCCGGCACGGTCCCAGCCGGCCAGGCTGGTTGTAACCAGCGACCAGCAGTCATTATTAGCCCAGACCAGTTTTTCCATTGATGAAAGCTTGATAATTGGCCGCAGCCCGCATAATGATGTAACTATCAATGACAGCTTTATTTCCCATGAACACGCCTGTATATCCCGATCCAAGCATAATTTTTTGCTGGCTGATTTAAATAGTACTAACGGTACGCTGCTAAACGGCCGTCGGATTGAAGAGGAAACTGCCCTGGTAAATGGAGATATTATACAAATCGGGGCAGTTACTTTTAAGTTTGAGAGGTGACATTCATGCTGGCGTTTGCACAGACAGATATTGGTATGGTGCGCAAAACCAACGAAGACAGTTACGCATTTTTACCACCTCAGTTGTTCGTGGTTGCCGATGGCATGGGCGGACATGTTGCCGGCGAAATTGCCAGCAACCTGGGAGTTACTACGATTGAGGAATATATAAAAAAAATCGCCCCGCCCGCTGATTGGCAGCAAATTCTCAAGGATGCCATCAGCAAGGCCAACAGTATTATTTATCAAATGTCCCAGGCCAAAAGCGAATGCGCCGGCATGGGGACCACAGTTACTGCGATTTATGCCGATAATACACAAATCCATTGGGGCCATGTCGGCGACAGCAGACTCTATCTCATTAAGGAAAACCAATTACAGCAGATAACCAGCGACCATTCCCTGGTTTGGGAATTGGTGCAAAGCGGCAGCATTACCAGTGCCGAAGCACAGGTCCATCCGCATCGCAACATCCTGACAAGGGCGGTGGGGACCAGCGATACTCTCACCGTAGATTCCGGCAGATTTTCCTGGCAGCCAGGCGATAGTTTGCTGCTATGCACCGATGGGTTAACCAATATGCTCAGTGAGGAAACCATTCTCGCAATCTGTACCCAGTCCGCCCCGCCGCAAACAATTGTCAATACGCTGGTGGAGCAGGCCAAACAGGCCGGCGGCTACGACAATATCACCGCCGTTCTTGTCCAATACAAGGATTAATTATGCGCAACACAAGATTATCGGAAATTGGACTGCTATTTTTGGCCGGCCTTATTTTAATCAATGGTTATTTGGCGGTTAGCCTGGCTAACCAGCATTTTACCTATCAGGGCCTTGGGAGCGTTGTCGGCCTGGTTCTTGGCTGGCTGGTAACTTCGCAGGTCGTTCGCCGTCTCTCGGCGGCCGCAGACATTCTCTTCTTGCCGCTGGCCGTATTTTTAGCTTCTATCGGGTTAACACTTATCTTAAGGCTTAGACCGGATTTATTTTTCCAGCAGGCACTGTGGCTGGCGGTCGGGTTAATCGCTTTTGCCGTCACGGTGGCCGTTTTCCGGCAAGCCGATCAAATAGCTAAATATAAGTATCTTTGCGGCCTAGCCGGCATCACTTTACTGATCATCACCATTTTATTCGGTGTCGATATCGGCGGCAACAAAAACTGGATAATAGTAGGTCCGGTAAGATTTCAGCCTTCTGAATTTGCCAAACTGCTGATTATTATCTTTTTAGCCGCCTATTTGAGTGAACGGCGACAGCTTTTGAGTTACGCCACCAGACAGTATGGTCCCTTGACGCTGCCTCATCCGCGCTTCATTGCGCCGCTTTTGGCTCTCTGGGGGTTAACGATGGCCATGCTGATTGTCCAGCGTGATCTGGGATCCGCTTTACTCTATTTTGGGACAACGGTGATCATGACTTATATGGCCAGCGGCAGACTGAGCTACGTTTTCCTGGCGCTGGGACTGTTTGTTGCCGGCTCTCTGGTATGTTATTTTGTATTTCCGCATGTACAGTTAAGAATCGACATCTGGCTCAATCCCTGGGCTGATCCCAACGGCCGGGCCTATCAAATCGTCCAGTCGCTATTTGCTTTTGGCTCGGGCGGTCTGCTGGGAAGCGGACTGACTTTCGGCTATCCCACGATTATTCCGGAAGTACATACCGACTTTATTTTTGCCGCAATTGGGGAAGAGTTGGGACTGGCCGGTACGGCCGCAGTAATTATTGCTTATATCCTCTTGGTTTATCGGGCCTTCCGCACGGCGCTGACTGCGCCATCCGCCTTTACCATGCTGATGGCCAGTGGTTTGGGAATACTTACGGCGCTGCAGGTTTTTATAATTATCGGCGGAGTTACCAAATTCCTGCCGCTAACAGGCATAACATTGCCGCTCATTAGTTATGGCGGCAGTTCGATGGTTTCGAGCTTTATCCTGCTGGGTATGTTATATGCCGTATCGGAGGCGACAGCGCCCAATGAATAATAACAAAAATCGCTATGGTCACTCGCTTCGCCGCAATATCCGCAATACGGCGGTATTTGCTCTCGGTCTTTTGGTTGCGCTGCTTGGCTATGTAACTTATATCCAGGTTGTGCAAAGTGACGCACTCGCTTTTCATCCGCTTAACCGCCGCACCAGCGAAGCGTCTAAGAAGGTGGCAAGAGGACCAATCACCGACAGCCAGGGAAAAGTGCTGGCGGTGAGCAAGCTCTCGGCCCAGAAGGAGTTTCAGCGCGAATATCCGTATGCGGCATTGTTCGCCCATGTTGTGGGCTATGATAGTCCCAAATACGGTAAAACGGGTGTGGAAAGCACTTATGACGGGTATCTTTCCGGCCAGATCAATCCGGAACGCCGGTTGGGAGCTATCGGCCAATTGTTTGCCAGCGGGGCAGGAAATTCCGTTATGCTGACACTTGACGCCCGGCTCCAGCAGGTTGCCGCCCAGGCATTGGGCAACAACCGGGGCGCGGTTGTCGCCCTGGCGCCGAAAACAGGCGCCATATTGGCGATGGTAAGCAAACCAAGCTTTGACCCGAATACCCTGGAGAATGATTGGAGCACGGTTTCCCAGGCTACCAGCAGTCCCTTGCTCAACCGTGCCGCCCAGGGCCTTTATCCGCCAGGCTCCATCATCAAAGTTCTGGTAGCCGAAACGGCTTTATCTGAACAGGTTGCAACCGTGAACCGCCAGTTCGTCTGTACCGGCGAACTTAAAGTTGGTCCTGATTATACTCTGCCAGAAGCCAACCACACGGCTCACGGCAAACTTAATCTTGAACAGGCGCTGGCCGTCTCGTGCAATGTAACTTTTGGCCAGCTGGCACTGGATCTGGGCCGCAGCAAAATGGCGAAAAACTTTGAACGGTATGGCTTAAGTCAACCGCTTAACAGCGACATTCAGGAAACGGCCGCCAGCCTGCCTGACTTCGCCAAATTAAGTGACGGGGATTTGGCCCAGACCGGCATCGGTCAGGGAAGTCTCCTGGTTACGCCGCTCAGAATGGCCATGCTGGCATCAACCTTTGCCAACAAGGGCACCATAATGAAACCGTATATAGTACAAAAAATTACGTCTCCCGACGGCACGATCCTGCAGGCAACTTCACCATCGGTCTGGCTGTCGCCGGTAGACAGCAAACTGGCTGAGCTGGTGGCCGGCATGATGGTTACGGTTGTAAAGGAAGGTACCGGCACAGCAGCCGCCTTGCGCGGCATTCCGGTCGCCGGCAAAACAGGAACAGCCGAGAACCCGCACGGTGCATCGCATGCCTGGTTTATTGGGTTTGCACCTGCGGATAATCCACAAATTGCGGTAGCCGTAATTATTGAAAATGCCGGATCTGGCGGCGGCGTTGCCGCGCCGGTAGCCCGGCAAATATTTGCCCAGGCATTACGTTAAGGGGGTGAATCGATGCTCAATCGAACACTTGATGATCGTTATACAATTTTAGAACGCATTGGCGGCGGCGGCATGGCCGATGTATATCGCGCTCATGATAAACTCCTGGACCGGTCAGTAGCTGTCAAAGTGCTGCGCTCCCAGTTCACCGATGATGAAGAATTTGTCAGCCGGTTCCGGCGTGAGGCTCAGGCGGCAGCCAAGCTTTCACACCCGAATATCGTCAATATTTATGATGTTGGTCTTGATGATCAGGCCTATTATATAATCATGGAATATATTTCCGGCGAAACCCTTAAAGACAAGATTGACCGGGAAGCGCCGCTGCCGGTGGAAACGGCGGTGCGCATTGCCATCGAAATTGCCGAGGCGCTGGAACATGCCCATCAAAACAATATCGTGCACTGCGATATCAAGCCCCATAATATTATGGTCACCCGGTCGGGACGCATTAAAGTGACAGACTTTGGCATTGCCCGGGCGGTTACTTCCTCGACAATGACCAATTCCGGCACAATTATCGGCTCAGTTCATTATTTCTCGCCCGAGCAGGCCAAAGGTACCGCCGTGGGCGCCAAATCCGACATTTATTCGCTTGGTGTTGTGTTGTATGAAATGCTGACCGGCCAGGTGCCTTTTACCGGTGAATCACCGATCAGCATTGCCCTTAAACACCTGCAGGAAGAGCCTAAACCGCCGCGGGAATTAAACAGTGAAATACCGCCGTTGATTGAAGCCATCGTCGTCAAAGCCATGCATAAGGACCCTGCCGCCCGCTTCAGTGATATCGGCGAAATGATTGCCGATTTTAGAATGGCCCAGAACTATTTGCGGGATGACCGTACCCGCCGATTATCCCATACGGATTTTCCCACACAGATATTGCCGCCCATTACACCGGCGGCCGACCAGGAAACGCCGCCAACGCCTTTACGCGCAACGCCGAGTCCCCGCACCAATGGCACCAGAATGTCCAAACCCTGGCTATGGGGAATGCTGTTCTTCCTGCTCATTGCCTCTGCGCTGGCCGCCTTCTTAGGCTTTGGCAAGTTTTGGAGCCTTAACGAAGTAACTGTGCCCGATGTTGTCGGCAAACAGGTGGATTCTGCCCGTAACATCCTGATTAGCAATAATCTCAGGGTATCTGTCTCTGAGTCCTTTAGTGACAAAGTCCCGGCCGGGCAGGTAATTTCCCAGCAGCCCGAAGCAGGAATAACCGTGAAAGAACAGCGAATGATTACGATCGTTGTCAGCAAAGGCGGAGAAATCACGGTTGTCCCGGATCTGCGCGGGCTGAACCGCCGCGATGCCGAATTGCAAATCAAAAACTCAGGGCTGAAACTGGGTCGGGTTGATGAACAGTTTACCCAGGATGCACCGCAGGATACCGTTGTCAGTCAGAATCCCCGGCCACCGGCCCAGGTAACCAAAGGCACGGCCATTGATATTGTCATCAGCAAGGGAGCCGGCCCGAAAAAAATAGCGTTACCCGATTTTCAGGGATCGCTTTTGTCCACAGTGGCCACCCAGCTGGAGAGTTTGAAGCTTAAACAGGGCAAAGTAACGGAAACTGCCAATGATAAATATCCCCCCGGAACCATCGTTAGTCAGAACCCGCCGCCGGCTACCGAAGTTGCGGAGGGAACCAGTATAGACTTTTCCGTTGCCAAAGGTGCGCCAAGCGCCGTTAAACGGGCTGTGGTGCAGGTAACGGTGCCGGACGGGCCGGCCCGCCAGCCGTTGCAGATCGTGGTAACCGATACAAGCGGCCGCCGGGTCGTCTATGAAGGAACCCATAAACCGGGCGAGCGAATCGAAAAAACGGTGGAGGGTATCGGCCAGGTCCGCGTGCAGGTATATATCAACGACAAGCTGCTCCAGGAACAAACCATTTAATACGCTTGATTTAGGAGGCGCCACGTGCTGAATGGGATTGTAGTAAAAGCGTACAATAGTTTCTACTATATACAAACAGGCAGCAGGATTGTCAGTTGCAAGCTGCGCGGCCGGTTTAAAAAAGAACGCTTTTCACTCACCGTCGGTGACGAAGTGACCTATATATTAACCGGCGCAGACAAAGGCGTCATAGAAGATATACTGCCCCGGCGCAGTCTGCTGAAACGGCCGCTGGTCGCCAATGTCGATCAGGTCGTGCTGACTTTTGCCGCCGTAAATCCGGATATCAATCCGGCGCTGGTTGACAGATTTCTGGTTGTTGCCGAATTCTCGGAGCTGGAGATCATTCTCTGCATCAACAAAATGGATCTGGCTAACGCGGATGCGATCGCCAGACTGACTGAACGTTATCAGCAGATTGGTTATCGCGTGCTTGCTGTCGCTGCCAAGATGGGCGTCGGCATTGATAGCCTGCGGACATTGCTGCATGACAAAATCACCGTGTTTGCCGGTCCGTCCGGGGCCGGCAAATCCACGCTCTTAAATGCCCTGCAGCCCGGTCTTGAACTGGTTACCGGCGAAGTCAGCCATAAAATCGGCCGTGGTAAACACACCACCCGCTTTGCCGAGCTCCTGCCACTAGCCGGCGGCGGCTTTGTAGTGGATACTCCCGGCTTTAGCTATACGGATTTTGCCGATATGGCAGAGGTCCAGCTTATGGATTACTTCCCGGAAATCGCCGGCCTAGCCCCGGCTTGCAAATTCAGTACCTGTCTGCATTTCAAAGAACCGCAGTGTGCTGTCAAGCAGGCCGTAGCCGATAATCGCATCCATCCGGACAGATATCAGGCTTATATCGAAATATTAACGGAAATTAAAGAGAGCAAGAAAGGATATTAGATGAATACAGTCAAAATTGCCCCTTCGATTTTATCCGCCGATTTTTCCTGTCTGGCCGAGGAAATCGCTAAAATCGATAAAGCCGGTGCCGATTTTGTGCATATTGATGTTATGGACGGCCATTTCGTTCCCAACCTGACATTTGGTGCGCCGGTAGTTGCGGCGATCCGCAAAGTAACAAAGCTGCCGTTTGATGTTCATTTGATGGTCGCCAATCCGCAGGATTTTATCGACCCCTTCGCCAAAGCCGGTGCCGACATACTGACCGTACACGCCGAAACCGCACCGCACTTGCACCGTTTAATTCAAAATATCAAAGAAAAGGGCAAAAAGGCCGGTGTATCGCTCAATCCCTCCACGCCGCTGGCGATAATAGAGGAAGTGCTGGCAGACGTGGATATGGTGCTGATTATGAGTGTCAATCCCGGTTTTGGCGGCCAGCAGTTTATACCAGGCGCCGTCAACAAGATTGCCCGCTTAAAAACGATGCTTGCCGAACG
>JAEZQV010000356.1 GCA_023441125.1 Bacillota bacterium | reverse complement strand
TGATCAGGCCCAGCACCTGGTCGGTCTCTTGCACCCGGACCTGCGAGTCACTGGCTACCTGCGCCAGCGTCCGGCCGGTAGCGGCGATCTCCTGGGTCTGCGCGGAAATTTCCTGCGTAGTGGCCGCCAAGATATTGATGCTGTCCAGCAGTTCACTGGCCATCTGTTTCATCGATTCCTGCAGTTCGACCGGCTGGGTGATAGCAATAGCGCCAATGACTTTCTGCTCATCGTTAAAAACCGGTACGGCCACCGAAGTATACGGCAAGCCGTACAATGTTTTATCAAACCGCATGGCGACCCGCCGCTTTTCATGAATGGCGGTATAGACTCCGCTGCCCGCTTTGATAGGCTGGTCCTGCGGTACTTTCAGATCAAGCTTTTTGCCGGGTTTGTACAGTATAAACTTCTCCCGGTCGGTAAGGGTTACCCCGGCATCATTTTGCAGTGCTTGCTGGATTACCGGTAAAGCATACAGCAGACTATCCAAGATAGCCTTATCTCTTTCCGACATAATTCGACCCTCCGTCACTCGTTTTTTAGTCCATTCCGTAATAATTCATGGTACTATCTTAACATGCCGAAAACGCCGCAGGCAACAAAGCATTTCGGCGTTTATCAGCATGGTATTCTCTATTTTACATAGGTGCTTTCAAGCTCTCTGATGGCCGGTAACCCAATTAGCTCATTAAACTCGGTAAAGGTCACCATCTGCGCCATCATGCCGGCGGTAGTTCCGGTCTCCCTAAGACTCTCCATCAGCGAAGTCATCGCCCGGGCCATGGTGTAGGTGGACGCAGTCGGGAAAATAACCAGCTTATAGCCAAGCGCCGCCAGTTCATTGACGGGTAAGAGCGGTGTCCGGCCGCCTTCTACCATGTTGGCCAGCACCGGCACTTTGAAAACCGCAGTAATTTTTTTCATTTCTTCCAGGCTTTCCGGTGATTCGATAAACAGGATGTCGGCCCCGGCTTCTTCATAGGCCTTTCCCCGGGCCAGCGCTTCCTCGATGCCATGCACGGTACGGGCATCGGTCCGGGCAATAATCAGCAGGTCTTCACCCCGGCGGGCATCCACGGCGGCTTTGATTTTGCCGACCATTTCCGCCTGAGGTACAACCTGCCGGCCGGTCATGTGACCGCATTTTTTCGGCGCGACCTGATCTTCCAGCTGAATAGCGGCCACCCCGGCTTTTTCGTATTCGCGCACCGTCCGCATGACATTAACGGCATTGCCAAAACCGGTATCCGCATCGGCGATAACCGGTATGTTCACGGCCTCTACAATATTAGCCGCCCTGGCTACCATTTCACTCATGGTTAAGAGCCCCACATCGGGCTTGCCCAGATGGCTGGCAGCCTGTCCGTAACCGGTCATATACACGGCCGGAAAGCCGGTCTTTTCAATAATTTTGGCGGTGAGCGCGTCATGCGCCCCGGGCGCCACAACAATGCCTTTACCTGCCAGCAATTGTCGCAATACACTAGTTTGTTTCATACTCATTCCCCTTTAGGTTCAATTTTAAAATAGTGTTTGGCAAACCTGCTGCATAGGTCAGCATAATGGGACCCCATGGCACCCAGCGCATACAATAAATATTGCTCATCGATAATGAACTGAGGCGTAAGCGGCAGCAGGGAAATGCCGGGATTTTTAAACGCTGCGGACAGAATAAACTCTTTATCTTCCCGGGTGCCATGCGTAAAGATTCCGCCTACGGCAATCACATAGTGGACCCGGCGCAAATCCCGGCCCACCGGGGTTCCCGGCACAATCCCCATGACCGGGTTAAAATCCTGCGCAATGTACCCGGCATGCCGTTTCAAGGCAACTTCGACAGCGCTGCTGGCCAAAGCCAGGTCAAATTGCTTCTCTAGTTGCGACTGGGCAATGTGTTCCGGGTTTTTCTCCAAAAATTCGCTATAGGCGATAAGCTGCTCAACCAGTTCTTCACTGCTGTAACCGATTTTGGCCAATACGCCGCGGGGGCCTAGCGTCTCGACAATACCGGTCGCGCTGACACGCAGCCCCAGGTTGCCTTCGACAGTACGGTAAGAGGGTTGTTTTTCGTTATTTACAATGAGACCTTTCTCTTCAATACTTAACTTCTCGAGATCAGGCAACACCGAGTGGATATCGGTCGTGGCGCCGCCGATGTCAATAATCAGGACATCGCCGACCCCTCTTTCCTGGAAGGTCCCCCTCGCCAGGAGCTCAGCCCCTAACAGCACGGCGCCCGGGGTGGGCATTACTTTTTTGTTAGAGACAATGTCCAGTAATTTATGCAGGCCTTTGGCCAGCGTAATCTGTTTAATAAACTGTTCATGAATGGCTTCTCTGGCCGGCTTGACTTTTAATTCGTGGATGGTCGGCATTACGTTGGGAACACGGATGTAAGGAACATGATGCTCGCTGAAGATCCCCGCCACCCGGCTCTGGGCTTCTTTATTGCCGGCAATGATAATTACAGCTTTGATTTTGGAATGGACAATAATACCGGCATTCTCCAGCATAGACGCCTGATCGCCGCCATCGGTGCCGCCGGCTAAGAGGACGATATCCGGTTTTATTTCCTGCAAAACCTGCAGGCGGTATTCCGGCGGGTCCTCATGACTTACGATTTCCAAAACCCGGGCGCCGGCGCTCATAGCCACTTCCTTAGCCGCCTTGGCAGTTACCCGCGGCATATAGCCCAAAGCCACCATGCGCAGGCCGCCGGCAGCGCTGCTGGTGGAAAAAACCCGGGCATCGCCGGCTACCGTAATACCGCCTTGTTCCAAAGCCTGTCTGGCCGCCAGAATGCCTGTTTCAATATCGTGAATAGTCGTCGGCGCCTGGGAGCGGCCCACAAACTCAAGCTCTTCCTGCCTGAGCCGGAATGCCGTCAGTTTTGTATAGGTGCTGCCGACATCAAAGACCAGCAGATTTGCTTGCACACCCTTCACTCCCGTTTTTTCAGTCGTTGGTTACATACACATAGCCTTCCATAATCCGGCGGGCGGTGCGGGAAAAAGCAGCCCGTGTCACCTCGCCGTTTTCCACGGCGGCTTCGATCTCGATAATCCCGGCCGGATGGCCAATCCGCACAGTAGTGATGCTGTCAATATGGGGAATGGCTTCGTGGACAATGGTACCCGGGATTTTTGCCGCCGCACCCGTGCAGGCCGTACCGGTTCCCGGATAGGTCTTATGCAGCACCTGCATGAACATCATCCTGGCTAAGAAGTCCACTTGCTCCTTACGGATGGTTTGGCCGGAGGTAAAATCAACATAGTCGGCAGCCGGCGCCACAAAGGCAATCATGGGGAAGGCCGGACTTTTTTGCGTAGCCGTTTCGCTGTCCGGCGCCATGCCGATCATCACGGTGGCCTGGGCCCGGACTTCTTCGAGCAGTGTGAGCAGAGCCGGATTGCCGTTGACTGCCTGCGGCGTTTCCCGGCCGGTCATGCCGATGTCTTTGGCGCGGATAAATATGCAGGGGTTGGAGACGTCGACAATGGAAATATCGAGTAGGCCTTTGCTGGTGGTTATGGTATCCACCGGCTTGCCGGTCGGCAGCAGTTTATCGGTGGCCGAACCGGCCGTGCCCGAGAAGTCCAGCATAATTCTGGCGCCGGTGCCGGGTACGCCGTCGATCTTGCAGTCGCCTTTCACTTTGGCCCGGCCATTTTCCACCGGCACTTCGGCCACCAGGATTCTGCCGGTATTGGTATTATGAATGCGTACCGTGGTCGTGGGCGCTTTAGCGGCGACAAAGCCTTCATCAATCGCGAACGGCCCGACGGCCGAGGATATATTGCCGCAGTTGCCGCTGTAATCAATGTACGGCGCCGTGATGCTGACCTGGCCGAAGGTGTAATCAATGTCGGCCGCCGGATGGGTGGCTGGGCCGATAATGGCCAGTTTGCTGGTCAACGGGTCGGCGCCGCCCAGGCCGTCAATCTGCCGGACATCGGGACTGCCGAAGATTTCTAAAATCATTTTATCTCTAAGAACCTTGTCTGCAGGCAGATGATTGGCTTTTAAAAATATGGCCTTGCTTGTGCCGCCCCGCATAATTACGCAGGGAATACGCTGCATTTCGTACATTATATCCCTCTCCTTTCACACTCGGCTGCAGTCCATTTGACACATTCCGCCGGATCGGTGCCTGGTCCGAAAAACCCGTCCACCCCTAAGAAACCGGTACCTTCTTGGGCCATTTTCTCGGCGTAGAAAGAGTGCTCTTCTTCCTTTTCGCTGATACGGCCGCCGGCGATTAAGACCACCTTATCCCTGAGTCCCAGCTGCTGCAGGCGGTCCTGCACCCGGGGGAACAGTTCCCGCCCTAATCCCAGCAAATTTGCTACGCCGACAATCTCGGCCCTGGCCTCAGCCGCCACTTCGGCCACGGTTTCCGGCAAGTTCATGCCCCGCATGTAAATTACTTCGAAACCGGCCTTTTCAAATTCTTCCCGGATCATATTGATGCCCATGACATGCGCATCGGCGCCGACGGTAGCCAACACCATCTTCTGCTTGCGCGTCGGTTTTTTCTCGGCCGGTACCACAACCGGCTCGGCCGTGATGGCCACGCGCCGCTCGTCCACGCCCAGCGGCGTGAAACCCGGGATGTAGCGCTTGATGCCGTCTTTGTCGCGATGGGTTTTCACATGGCGTTTCAGGTCCCAGCCGCCGGCCCGGGGACAATCCATGATACCGGCTTTGCCGGCCCGGACAATTTTCTCAGTCAGCTCGTCTTTGGAATATTGCCGCCAGAAAGCGGCATTGATTTCCTCCGGCGCCAGGGTGCGCGGGAGGCCCAGGACACTCTCCAGCACGGCCATGGCTTCACTTAAAATTTCCTGCTTGCGCTCTTCTATATAGGGATCGCGAATATCGACCGCGACCGTGTTTTCAAAGACATTCTGCGTGGCCCAGATCGCTTTGGCCATGGAGGCTCCGGTCGGAATGCCCACCGACTCAGCAGCTTTCGGCCGGTAGAAGTTGGCCCCGCCCAGTTTGGCGCTGATGGCCATGCGGGCGAAATGCGCCGACTCGGCAATCAAGTCTCCCGGCGGGTTCTGGAACGTTTCCGGCACCACAATCAGGCTTTTGCTCCACATGGTTGCTTTGAAGGCCTTCATAACGGCCAGATCAGCCAGCAGATTGAGACCGGCCACATTCATCTGCACCGCGCTGAGCTCAGCCGGCAAACCGGCCAGCACCCCCAGACCTTCGGCCAACAGGCACATGGCCAGCGCCATCCCGTCGGTACCGCCAATGTTATTAAGATGTTTATGGGATTCAATCTGCACAAACATGTTATTTTCCGCACAGATTTCCAGCGCTTTAACGCCGTTGACCACCTTGGTCTTATAGTCATGAATGCCCCGGCCGCCAAAGTGGACATGGATGACCGGACCGATATCGGTACCATCAAAGCCGGCAATCAACGCATTTAAAATCGACAAATGCGGCGTATCGCCGGTGGCGTTAATCCGCATGGGGTGAACCACACCGCCGCCCAGTTCCACCAGTTCGCGTTCACCGGCCGGCGTAATGCCGCCTTTGCCGCGGGATTGTTCAATCAGATCCCGGCCCTTTAAGGGATCAATATGCCTTGTGGCCTCTGAGTGCACGAAGTGGAACAGGGTAATCCCCAGCTTGGCGGCCATATTGTACATTTCCAGCGACTCTTGGTAGGTTTCTGCCGCTGTATTGCGGCCCAGGATCGGATTCTGGACAGGGATACCGGTAGCGGCCGCCTGCCGGCCCAGTTCGTAAATCCGGTATCCGCTGCGTTCCACGCCGTTCACAACCCGGGGATAGGGCGCCGGCAGGCCGTCAATCGAGCCGTCCTTATCCACGGTTGGCATTGGCACGGCAAAGGTTTCCTGGTAAGCGCGGACACTGTCATAGTCTTCAATAATAATCTGTTTTGTCTTTTCTTGTACCACTGTCTATTCCTCCCACGACCTCGTTAGTCGCTGTTTATGCCCGGTGCGGTACCGTGACAACCTTAAAACTGTAGGATAATGGCGAGGAGATTTTTCGCAAAACAAGGCGGAGGAATGAGGCATACCGGACGTATGCCGATTGACGACAACGCAGTGTTGCGGAAAATCTCCCGGCAGTATCCACTGGCTTAGGGTTGTCACGGTACTATCTCCTGCCGGACCCGGTTAATCAGGCCGCCGGCTTGAATGGTAGCCAGTACATTGGCCGATAAAGGCTGGACGGCTATTTCCCTATCCCTGATTGCGATGCGGCCGGCCGCCAGGTCGGCTTCCAGGCTGTCGCCGGTCTTGACCAGATCCCTGACCTGGGCCACCAGCACCGGCAAACCGATATTGATGGCATTGCGGCGGAAAATCCGGGCAAAGGATTCGGCAATAATGAGACTTACCCCGGCGGCCTTCAGCGCCACCGGCGCCTGCTCCCGGCTCGAGCCGCAGCCAAAATTTTTGCCGGCGACAAGAATATCGCCCTGTTTCACTTTGGCGGCGAAATCCGGCTGTTTACTGCCGGCCATGGCGAACTTCCCCAGACCGGTGAAATCTTCGGCCATGGCATAGCCAGGCAAAATCTGGTCGGTATCGACATTATCCTCAAACACCCACACCTGACCTGTTAGCTTATTCATCGCTCGCGCCGCCTTCCTGTGGTAAAAGATCCGGCCGGGTAATCCGGCCGCAGGCGGCCGTTGCCGCCGCCGTGGCCGCTGAGGCCAGATAAACCTGGGCGTTACGGTGGCCCATCCGCCCGGGGAAATTACGGTTGGTCGTGGACAGGATAACATCCCGTTCGGTGCCCAGCCCCTGATGCGCCCCAAAGCAGGGACCACACCCGGGATTGGCAATAACGGCGCCCGCATCCCGCAAAATTTTGCACCAGCCGGCTTCTTCCATAGCAGCCAGCACGTTCTTGGAGGCCGGCACAATCAGCAGGGTGACATCGGGATGCACCTGGTGATGCTTGAGTACCCGCACCGCCTGTTCCATATCGCTCAGCCGGCCGTTGGTGCAGCTGCCGATGACGACTTGCGTCACGGCTACGTCCGTCAGGTCGGCAACCGGCCGGACATTGGCCGGCGAGTGGGGACAGGCGGCCACAACGGCCACGGTTTCCAACGCCAGCGCTACCGTCCGCGCTACCTCAGCGGCGGCGGTTTCTTCGCCAAAACAGGCAATCATCGCGCCCATTTCAATCCCCATATTGCAGATGGTCAGTCTGTCATCCTGGCTAATGCCGGTAATGCCCGGTCCGGTAAACACAACGGCTTTGTCGGTCAGCCCGTCTACCCCGAACTGTTTAATCAGCGTGAGCACAATGTCCTTGCCGCTGACATAGGGCTGGAGCCTGCCGGTCATATATACTTCGATGACCGCCGGCACTTCGAGATCGATGGTGCCTGTCGCCATAGCCGCGGCCAGCTCGGTGGAGCCGACCGGGATGGCGATAACGCCGTAACCGCCGGCCGTACAGGTATGGGAATCGGCGCCGACCAGGATTTTACCCGGTGCCAGCCGGTGGTTCTCAGCCAGTACCTGGTGGATGACGCCTTGTCCTTTATCATACAAAGTAATGCCATATTTACGGGCAAAATCCTTGATAATCCAGTGCATGGTTTTGGCCTGAACGGTCGCAGCCGGAAAAATATGATCAATAACCATGACCACTTTTTGGGGATCGAACACATGATCAATCCCAATCTGTTCAAATTGCTGAATGGCCATCGGCCCGGTAACGTCATGCGCCGCCACCAGATCCACCCGGCAGCGGATATCCTGGCCGGCAGTCACACTGGTCAGCCCGGCGGCCGCCGCCAGATATTTTTCAATAAAATTCATGACGCCCTCCTATTCGACAAGCTCAATTCCCAGTTTTTTCGCCACCCGGCAGGCCTCCTCGTTATCCGAAGCGTTCACCAGCGCCAGCCGGCCGCCGCCCCGGTTAAGCGCCGTTACCATGCCGGTCTTCTCCGCCGCCATGACCGTGATTTTCTGCAGTTGCGGTTCATGAACCTGGATAATCTCCACTTCAATCCCTTCACCGGCCACCTTGTGCATTACTTCCCGGTATAACTGGCTGTTGTCGGTGCCTGCGCCGTAAACAGCCGCCATGAGTATGCCGGGAACATTGATTCCCCGGCGGGCAAACAGTTCCGGATACAATTCTATTTTTACTTTGCTGATTTTTCCCTGAGCCAAAAAATGCGCAATACGCGCGGTATTGGTCGGCGACCCCACCGCCTGGCTGCTGCCGCCGACAACGGCCTCGCCAAAAGGTTTGACAATGGGGTTGGCCTTTTTCGCCATTTGCCTGGCCTCAGCCAAAGCCTGCGTAACCGTCTTGTCAATCCGCTGCGTTTCTGCCGCATGTATGTCCTGGCCAATATACGCTTCCACCGCCGCATTGGTCTTGAAAAAGGGTTCCATATATTGAATAACGACCGGTACAATCTCTCTGGCCGATACCGGATGCACGGCGGCCGCCATGGCAATCATAACGTCAACAGGTACGGTGACCGGGATCGAAGTCTGCATCGCCAAGCCGGCCGCCAGTTTGCCGATCATAACGCCGCCGCCGATATGGGTGGCGCACAGCCCGGCCACCATAACCCGGGGCGTACACGGGTTGGCAATGGTTGGCGATATGGCCAGCACAATGGCTTTGGCCATAGCAGCCGGCTTGCCGCCGGCCAGTTCCACAAACGCAGCGGCCGCCGCCGCCGCCCCGGCGCCAAAGCCCTCCATATTACAGCCGGTCGAAGTTTTGCCCACCCGGAAGATCGTACCAAGCTTCAGCATTACGGCGGCAACCCGGGCCACCGTCTCCTTGTCGTCCAGTTCTTCCAGCATGGCCCGTACAAAACCCGCATAGGTACAGGAGTCCCCGGTGCCGGCGCAGGGCTGCAGGCCTACCGAATGATTGCCTACCTGCGCCCCCAGTGTATACGCCAGCACTTTATTCAAAAATTCATCGGCCACCAGTTGGGGCGCACCCGCCTGGGCCACCTCCCGCCCGGCTGTCCCCATCAAAAAGCTGGCGCCTGTTGTCGAACCGATTTCCACAGCATACAAATTATGGGAGAAGCTGGCCAGTACGGCCGAATACACTTCCGACCGGGTCATGTTGCTTATGGCCATTGCCTCGGCCACAACAACATCACTGACACGCACCCCGGCTTCCTGGGCCACCTCGATACAATCGCCAATTGTCAGTTCGCCGGCGATTAGTCCTTTGGCCGCAATGATTTGATTTATTTTCTCCATACGGACCCCCGTCCTTTACTCCCGAACTTGAACTCCGACAAATTCTTCCCACACTTTGATTACGGCGGAAATGTCCTCCCGGCCCAGGCCCTTGGCCTTGGCCATGGCAAAAATCTGCTGCACCGTGGCCCCGACAGGCAGCGGCACGTCCAGACTTTTCGCCGTTTCCATGGCCAGTTCCAGATCCTTATATTCCAAATCAATGGCAAAGCCGGCGGCAAAACTGTTTTTCAAAATAAAATTGGCGGTTTTAACTTCCAGTGCGTAGCTGCGGCCTGAACTTTCTTTGATAATTTCCAGCATGACCTTAGGATCAAGGCCTGACTTGACGCCAAGCACCAGCGCTTCGGCCACCGCCGCCATATTAATGCCAAGCAGCAGGTTGTTGACAACCTTTATCGAGTCACCGGCGCCGCTGTCACCGACATGATAGATTTTTTTGCCCAATTTTTCTAAAATTGGCCGTACAGCCTGTACGGCGGCCGTTTCTCCGCCCACCATGATCGTCAGCGTGCCGGCGGTGGCGCCGGTTACGCCGCCGCTGACCGGCGCGTCAATATAGGCCAGGCCTTTAGCCGCGGCCAGTGCGGCCATCTTTCTGGTACTGGTAGCCGCCACACTGCTCATATCAATGATGATCTTGCCGGCCTGACCGCCGGCCAGCACCCCTTGCTCGCCGGTCAGGGTACTTTCTACAATGGCGGCATTGGGCAGCATCATAATAATCACCGCCGCCGCGTCCGCCAGTTCCCGGGGGGAAGCGCACACAACCGCTCCCGCTGCCGCCAGTTCCTCCATAGCAACCCTATTGACATCATACACAAGTAGCTTTATATCAGCAGACTTCAATAAGTTTTGGGCCATCGGCTTGCCCATGGCGCCGATACCAATAAAACCAACCTTCATACTTTCACCTTACGGCGTGCAGTTAACGCAGGCCGTCCTCACCCTTCACTTCCTGAATTTGCAGGCCGCCAATCCGGGGATGCGGCCGCCCGCCCGAGGTTACGACAACAGCCACCACAATTTCATCGGCGGCCGGTGCATCATGCAGTCTGACTTCCATGGCGTCATAATGAGTTCTGACAAAAGCGGCATCTTTATAGTGCAGGGGAACATCCAGCGGCGTCCCCGGCCCCCCCAGTTTTTTGGCCGACGGAATAATGGCCTTGCCGCCGTTAACGGCTTCCCGCATAGGTTTACCCAGCTTGGGATGCAGAATGGCTGCGCCATGCTCCAATTCACCGGCCAGGCCGATAATGGCCCCCTTACCGTAGCTCTCAGCCTGCTCAGGGGCAATTTCCATAGCGGCCACTGCTTTTTGCGCCAGGAGGCCGCCCAGATATTCGCCAACATCAGTCAGCAGCGCCAAATCTTCCTGGTATTCGCCGGCGAATGGGTTTTTGATAACTGCGACGGCGGCGCATTTTTTAAACGGCTTAGCAACGGCCTTCTTGCCGTCCAGCCGGACTTCTTCCACAACAGTAACGATTTTACGGATTGTCAAATCCATTTTGTTTCCCTCCCGATCCTTTCTCTGGCTCTACGTTATTACGCTATTGCAGCGACAAACCCGTCCGGCACCATGACCATCTGCTGCTGGACAAAAATGGCGGCGCCTGTAATCAATCCTTGCCGGATGAGGTCAGCGGCCTTGTTGTAGCCCTGCCTGAGCCCCTGTTCCACCACGGCTGGCGGCAGCAGGCCCACTTCCCGCACGATCCGGTGACCGCGAATATCGGTATTGGGGTCAAGCTCTTCGGCCCAGGCTACCTTTACTGCCGGATGCGCTACATACGTGGCATTGGCCAGCGTGGTGGCGCAGGCGTCTGCTAAAGCCGCTGTCGCGCCGGCCACCACGGCGGCGCTGGCAATTCCTTTGGTGAAACTGCGCCCGCCTAACCCGCTGGTAGTGATACCGCCGATACCCTGGCCGGCAGCAAGCGCCAGCACATGGGTAGGTTGGTGCCCAATGGCCGGTGCGATGCCCACCCGGGTTGTCTGCGTGCCTGTCAAACGGACGGCGATATCGCCGCCGTTATTAACGATGGCCTTAACCGCTCCCTGCGCCACCAGCCAGTCGGCGGTTAGATCGGCAATGGTGCCGGCCACCGCGGCCATTGGCGTCAGGGTAACGTCGCCGCTTGTTCGCACTGCCGCAAGCATGCGCTTAAGGACCAGCGGCCAATCACCCTGCTGCGCCAGCTCCGCTTGAGGTCTGGCTGCTATCTGCCGGTACTGTGCCAGTTCGGCCAGGATTGTCATGGCATATTGGGCAGCCTGCCTGGCTGTTTCAGACAAAGGGCCGCTGTCAGCTTGCGCGGCAATGGTCATCTGCAAGGGACCATAATCCAGTTTGACTCTTCCCGGCGCCGTAACGATTATCATGGGTTACGCATCCTTTTTCACAGCTGCAACCGGTTTGATAGCCGCTGTATGACCGCCGATTTTTTCGAAGGTTGTTCTCGTCATGGTATATTCCACCGGCGCCACCGTGGCCGGCGTGGCCACCCAGGTAAACGCCTTGGGTACCACCTTTTCCACATCGACCATGAAGTTAATGCCGCCACCCGGTAAAATAAAGGTTGGCGCCCCGCCGATCGTCAGTTTTACTTCACCCGCATGCACCGCCTGGGACAATTTGACCGGATAGGTGGTTACCCCGGCCCGGGCGCTGCCGCCGGTGCCGCCCACATAGACGGCGGAAACGCGGGCATCCTCACAGTTATCGGCAATCAGATCGACCACGGCCTGAATCTCAGCTGTCAGGGGTATTTCGGTAACGGTGCCGTCGGCCTGCACTGCCAATAATCCGGCCTGCTGTCCGGTCGTTTCCGTGACGAGAATCCGCATGCCTGCTTTGGCCAGGTTCATATCAATTTCTTTAACGGCCGCCGCCGGCCCGGTGATGGCTGTCCCGCCCCAGCCGTGGCCCTGTTCGCCGAAGTAGCGCCCGCGCGTACTCTTCCGGCCGTTCGGCACTACCCCGCTGTAAGTCAGGCCAACTTCTTCGCCGGCCCGGTGTTCCGTCAGCAACCCGATAACATGGTGGTCCAGAATAATGGCCTCATCCACAGCTTTACTTAATTGCGCCGCAAACATGCCGATAGTGGCGCTGCCGCAGCCAACCCGCATTTTTTCCTGCACGACGCCGTCAATAACCGGCCGCTCGCCTACAGCGATCTCCAGCTTGCTGCCTTTTTCCACCTGCAGGGTCATCCGCTCACCGTTAGCTAAACCGACAATCGTCCTGGCGGCGGCAAAACCATGTTTACCGCTTAGAATATTGGCGCCGCCGAGGGAAAGCATCTTGGCGCCATATTCCTCGGTATCGACCATGCCGATTACCGCTCCATCCCGCAAAACCTTCGCGCCCTCGGCCCCGATATGGGTATTGGCGTCAATTTTGACCTTAATGCCGCTATAACTGAGCGGCGCTTCGGTAACTACCGTGACAACCTCAATATCCTGGACAGTATCGGCCACAATATGCGGCGCCGGCTTGCAGCAGGGGTACTCGGTCCCGGCCCCTACCGCCGTAATCAGCGGTTTGTCCGGTATTTCCAGGTGCCGGTGGCCGGCCTGCTCATTGGTCAGCACCAGGTCACGGTTACGTACTAATGTGCCGTTGATATTGGTATACCGGCGGCAGGCGCCTTCAAAACCAGGCTGTACGGCGCACTGCACCGGGCAAGCCCGGCAGACTGCCGCCCCTTGCGCTACCGTTTCATTCCGGCTAATTGCGCCACAGGGGCACACGCGCAGACAGACACCGCAACTGGTACAGTTAGGACTCAGGCGGGCTTTCTTTTCTGTCAGAATCACGGCGCCGGTAGGACAGTTCTGTATACACAGCCCACAGCCTTTACAGCGGCTTTCCTCAATTACTATCATGTGATTCCCCCTTACACCGGCCCTACTGTTACCTTGCCGGCCGCCGGCGGTGTATTGCGGCTCTTGTTGACCTTAATTTCCCCGTCGATCAGGACCAGCGCCACGCCGGGCAAATCGCCGGCTTCCATGGCTGCCAGCGCGGTTTTGCCGATGGACCCCAGCGGCGCATCGATAATCGCCAGATCAGCTTCTTTACCGGGAGCAATGCTACCGGTATTTAGGCCATACACGGCGGCGGTATTGCCGGTCGCCATGGCAATGGCCGCTGCCGCCGGAATATCTGACAGGCTGGCGAGCTGGGTGATGGTCCTGAGGATGCCGAGCGGAATAACGCCGGTACCGGAAGGGGCGTCGTTGCCTAAGATAATCCGCTGCAGCTGCCCCTTACCGGCCAGCTTGCGCGCCACCTGGTCGGCTATTTTGGGATTGCCGCACTGAACAATTTCCAGGGCTAACTCACTGTCATTGATTAATTTGTCAACCTCGGCCGGGGAAATGGCGGTAGGACCGCCATTGATGTGGGAAACCACATCCGGCCTGACTGCCAGAACATCGGCGGCCGTTACGGTCGAACTGCCGGGAATGGAGGTACCGCCGGTATGCATCATTACTTTCATCCCGTGGGCTTTGGCCCAGCGGACCATCGGCGCCGCCTCGGCGGGCTTTTTGATGGAGCCCAGGCCAACCTCCCCGACCAGCCACACGCCGTTGGCAGCCAATTCGGCGAAATCCGCCTCAGTCAGGCCTTGTTCCAATATGACCGCCCCGCCATGGACTTTGACCCCGCCGGGACGCTGTTTCTGAAAAGAGCGCTGCGCTAAAACGGCCAGGGCCTTTACGCCGGCCGGATCTGTCGGTCGGCCCGGTGTATGGCACTCACCGGCCGAAATCATGGTGGTTACGGCGCCATGGAGAGAACTATCTATAAAATCAGCCATTTTCTGCCGGGGAGTGTAGTCGCCGATAACCGGATGCACATGGGAATCAATCAACCCCGGCATTACCGTCATCCCGCCGGCATCAATGAGTTTATATGCATCGGAATGGGTCGTAAGAGCATCAAGCAGGTTTTTGTCGCCTACAGCCTCAATTTTGCCGTCTTTAATAATAATGGTGTCAGCCGGCAAAAGCGGTTGGTGAATATTTCCCGAAACCAAAATACCAATGTTTGTTATTACTACGTTCGCCATTCTTAGCCACCCCCTAAATTGTCGAGAGCCAGGCAGGGAAGGGTTCCTTCCCTGCCTGTTCTCCCTTTTATTACCTGGACATTCTTAGTTCAAAGCTTTCTGTTTGGTTTCATCGCCCAGGACAACCATGTCCAGAGCGGCAATTACTAACACAGCGGTAAACATCATAAAGACCAAAGGAATTTTGTCCGGACCGGTAAGCATGGCGGCAACCACCATCGGCGCCGCAATGCCGCCAATCCGGCCAAAGCCGGCTGCCCAGCCCACACCGGTGGAACGGGCTTCCGTGGGATACAGTTCCGGCGTGTAGGTATATAAAATACCCCAGGCGCCCAGATTGAAAAAGGACATCAGGCAACCCCACAAATAAATTTCGCTGCTGGAAACAGCATTGCCAAACATGTAGGCGGTGAAAGCGCAACCTAACAGGAAGCTGGCCATAGTAGCCTTACGGCCGATTTTATCCACTAGGGCCGCGGCGGCAAAATACCCCGGGATTTGCGCAACCGTCATCCACAATACAAACTCAAAGGATTGAACCATGTTATGCCCGGCCTTGACCAATAAAGTCGGCAGCCAGAGGAAAATGCCGTAATAGGAGAATACAATGCAAAACCAAAGGATCCACAGGCAGGTCGTCCGTTTCAGGTACTGCGCGCTAAAGAGCTGCAGCACGCTGAAGGCCGGCGCAGCCGCCGCCGTTTGCAGTTCGGCCAGCGACGGCTTCTGGCCGGGGGTTACTCCCAGCTGCCGCTCAATATCGGAAACCAGCGCATGCGCCTCGTCCACTTTGCCTTTTTTCATCAGGTACATAGCTGATTCCGGCACCGTTTGCCACAGGTAGAAAACATACAAGGCCGGTATAGCACCAATATAAAAGGCTACTTCCCAGCCGTACTTAGGAATGAGTAAATACGAAATAATCGACGCTGCCAGCCAGCCGAAAGCCCAGGCGCTTTCTAGGAGGACTATCATCCGGCCCCGGTAATTGGTAGGCGAATACTCACTCATTAAGGTAATGGCCACAGGCAGCTGCCCGCCTAGACCAAAGCCCACCAGGAAGCGAAAGAAAATCAGGGATTCATAGTTCCAGGACAAGCCGCAGGCGCCTGTTCCCAAACTATAAATGATCAGGGTGGCGGCAAAAACTTTTTTGCGGCCGATGTAGTCGGCAATCGTTCCGCCTAACATGGCGCCGATCGCCATGCCGACCAGACCGATACTGCCGATGAAGCCGACTTGTGCGGGACTTAATTTCCAGGCAGCGATGAGTTTAGGTAAAACAAACGAAATGATACCGGTATCCATGGCATCAAAAGCCCAACCCAAACACATAATCAACAATAACCGCCAGTGAAACTTACCGAGCGGCAAATTTCCCAAACGTTCCGTAATGGTAGACATGTAATCACTCCTTCATTTCTTAGTAAAGATTACACCTGTTAATCCCTTGGGCATCGCCTCCATTCAGCGGCTCCGTTGCTGCTTGTCATAAACTGTCCATTGCGCCGGCCGGTAAGGCTAACGCAATGAATTTATATCTACACCAGTCACAGCCCAGACAACATTGGCTAAGCTGCGGCGGTCGGAACCAGGCGGCGTCAGCCGCCTAGTTCCTTTACGCCAGTGGTGGCAGATCATGCTATTGCAGACTGCGGCCGCGGGTTTCCTGCCCCAGAGCCGCCACGATAATACCGGCCAGGACGAAAGCGCCGGCCACAATGGCAATGGCGCCGGCCACGCCGACAAAATTAAGCGCATAGCCGATGACGAGCGGCGCCAGCATCGAGCCCAGCCGCGAACAGGTGGCAGCCATGCTGGTGCCGGTTACCCGCACGCCGGTAGGGTATAGTTCGGGCGTATAGGTATAAGTGATCCCCCAGATACCCGACACGAAAAAGGACGTCAGAACGCCTAAGAGGACAACCTGGCTGATCGCTAAAGCGCCATAGCCTAGTGCCCAGCCAAACAGTACCGTGGCAGCGCCGGCCAGCAGCAGATTGGCTGTCAGCAGGCGTTTTCGGCCATACTTGTCCATACCGTAGGCGCATAGTATCTGGTTGGGAATATACGCCAGCTGCATAATAACCACATAGAGAAAGGATTTGACCATGCTGTGCCCGGCTTTCACCAGCAGGGAGGGCAGCCAGGCAAACAGGCCGTAATAGCCGAACATGCCCAAAAACCACAAGGCCCATAACATGACGGTGATTCGCCAGTAGGCTGGGGAAAACAAGGTGCCGAGCGAAGCCTGCTGCGCTGCCGGTACAGTCGCCATAATTTCGGCGGTGGCCGGAGGAATGGGATTGGTTTTGGCTACTTCGGCCTCAATGCTGTCAACGATCGCCGCCGCTTCCTGATCCCGTCCCTGTAAAGCCAGCCAGCGGGGGGATTCGGGCAGGTTCCGGCGGATAACCCAAATATACAGCGCCGGCAGCGCACCGGCCACGAAAGCCCAGCGCCAGCCATCCTGGATGCCTGGGATGATAAAATAAGCAAGGGCGGCGGCACTCAGCCAGCCGACAGCCCAGAAGGTATTGATCAGCCCCTGCACTTTTCCCCGGTCGCGGGCCGGGATAAACTCGCCCATGAGCGCCGTAACAACCGGAGTTTCGCCGCCCAGCCCCACGCCAACCAAAAACCGAAAACAAATGAGCGAGGTGAAGTCCCAGGCCAAGGCGCAAGCCAGGGAGGCCAGGGAAAAAACCAGCATGGTCCATTGGAAAACGGCCTTGCGGCCAAAACGGTCGGCAGCCGGGCCGGATAAAAAGGCCCCCACCATCATGCCAAACAAGCCGGAACTCAACAAAATCCCCACCTGAGCCGAACTTAAGTGCCAGGCCTGAATGAGAGCGGTGGCAATGAACGTCACCAGGCCGACGTCAAACGCGTCAAAAGCCCAGGCGCAGCCGTTAATGGCCAGCAGCTTGTAATGAAACTTAGAGAGCGGCAGCCTGTCAAGCCGGGCGGCCACGCTTACCGAAACATCATTGTTGTTCATAATAAAACCTCTGATCATTTTTTTTAGAATGCAAAAGACTTCCTAAGTACAGTCAATTTTTCCATACATCGCCTCCGTCTTGCTGCTCCGTTGCCAGCTTCCTTGCCGTCATCATCATGAACCCTTACGGTCCTGACAACGAATGTATCTTTACACCGATCACAGCTTAGACGTCATTGGCTATAGCTGCGGCGGCCGGAATCAACCCGGCTCCCCACACCTTTGCATGAAAGGTTGAATTCTATTTTTCATGAATCATCGGTTCATTCCGGCACGCCTGTTGGTGAGTAATTGTTAGCCGCAGTTTTGTCCGGCCTGCAGTCTTGCCAGTACTTTTTCCGGCGTTATCGGCAATTCGGTAAAGCGCACGCCGATGGCATTATAAACCGCATTGGTAATCGCCGCCGCGGTCGGGATCAGGGCAGGCTCGCCCACGCCTTTGGCGCCGAACGGACCGGTTTGCTCAAGTTCTTCTACTATATAAGGATGTACTTCCGGAACATCGAGGGCGGTGGGCATCAGGTAGGTAGCCAGGTTTCTGGTTAGAATCCGGCCCTCGTTTACCTTTATTTCTTCTGTTAGAGCATAGCCAAGCCCCATGGTGCAGCCGCCTTCAATCTGCCCTTCTATATTCACCGGGTTAATGGCCTGGCCCACATCATGAGCGGCCACGATCCGGATAACTTCAATCTCGCCTGATTCGGTATCCACAGCCACTTCGGCGATCTGCGTGGCAAAAGCGTAAGTAGCATAAGGCCGGCCTTGCCCGGTATCGGGATGCAGGCCGGTGGTATCCGGGTTGAACCAGCCATGGCCCAGGGTAAGTTTTCCTTTGGCCCGGCACTGGGCAATGCAATCCGCCAGCGATACCGACTGACTTTTGCCCTGAGCCGGCAAGCCCAGGTCCAGCCGGCACTCGCTCTGACAATCTGCCAGAAACTGCGACTGCCGGGAGTCGGTCCGAACACAGAGCTCCTTGTAGCCTACCGCCACTTCACCGGGAGACACGCCCAGCATACTCGCGGCCATCTCCACAATCACTTTTTTTGCTTCCTGCGCCGCCAGCCGCACCGCATTGCCGGAAATATAAGTCTGCCGGCTGGCGGAAGAGGCTCCGCCGTCCGGGGTAATGCCGGTGTCGGCCGAGACCACCCGCACATCATCTACATCAATGCCGAATTCCTCGGCGACAATCTGGGTCATAACCGTATCCGAGCCTTGACCAATATCGGCGCAGCCGGTCAACACGAGGGCGGTGCCGTCATCCAGCAGGTTTACATAGGCACCGGACGGGTTCGGCAACCCGGTGTTGCCAATGCCGTACCACATGGAGCCGATGCCGACGCCGTATTGCTTCGTGCTTTGTGCCGCGGCCTGTCCGGCTATAAGTTTGCCGGCGGCATCGGCCGTCTTTTCCAGAGTTGGCACAATGCCGACACTTTGCTCCAGCGTAGCGCCTGTTGCCGTAACCGAACCGGGTCGAAATGCATTCTTAAGCCGGATCGCCAACGGGGATATGCCCAGTTTCTCAGCCAGTATATCCATCTGCGACTCGTGGGCAAAGGCCACCTGCGGTACGCCAAAACCGCGCATGGCGCCGGCGGTGGGGTTATTGGTGTATACGGTATAAGCATCAATGATCACATTGGGAATTTCATACGGACCGGTTGCATGTACAGCTGTCCGCGTAAGCGTTCCCGGTCCATAGGAGGCATACGCGCCGGTATCACCGATAATGTTGCATTCCATCGCCAGCAGTTTGCCGGCGGCATCGGCGCCAGTTTTCATCTTGATTATGCAGGGATGACGCTTAGCTGAATTGATAATGGATTCGGTCCGGCTGTAGACAAACTTTACCGGCCGGCGTGTCTTTACGGCCATGAGTCCCAGATGAATCTGCACTGAAATATCCAGTTTGCCGCCAAAACCGCCCCCGGTCACCGCCTGAATAACCCGTACCTTGTCTAAGCCGAGCTTAAGATTGCGGGCGACTTCGCGGGCATCAAAATGCGGATTCTGAGTGGATACCCAGATGGTCAGCACATCGCCGTCCAGTTTGGCGACACCCGCTTCCGGCTCAATATAGCCGTGCTCGACCATTTGCGTCCGGTATTCGTGTTCGACCACCACGGCACACTCTGTAAAGGCAGCTGCCGCATCGCCCCGGCGGATTTTGCGGACAGACAGAATGTTGCCGTCGGCATACAGGCGGGGGGCGCCATCCGCCATGGCCGCCACCGGCTCAAAGACCGGCGTCAATTCTTCGATCTCTATTTTGATAAGCGCCAGCGCCTTTTCAGCCAGAGCTTCGCTCTCGGCAGCAATAAGAGCCAGCGGGTCGCCGATTTTACGGATTTTTTCATTCACTTTCACGATCACAGGCTCATCTTTGACAATCATGCCCGCACTGTTAGGCCCTGGTACATCCCGGCCTGTCAACACGGCTGCCACGCCCGGCAGCGCTGCGGCTGCCGCTATGTCAATTGCTTTTAATATGCCGTGCGGCACCTGGCTGCGCAGTACTTTAATATACAGCATGCCGTCGAAATGGATATCAGCAGCAAATTGAGCTTTCCCCAGTACTTTGTTTACTGCGTCCACCTTCTTCACCGACTGGCCTACAATCCGATACTGACTCAATTCACTCACCTCCCCCCCTATTGAATGTTGGGTACTTTTTATATGGAATTGTTTTTTTTTGAATACCCGGTACACCGCATTAA
>JAEZQV010000212.1 GCA_023441125.1 Bacillota bacterium | reverse complement strand
GTCAGGGGCCGTGCAGTTATTCCTATAATATCAGGCAATGGCGTTGTTGATTCCTATATAATGAAAAATAGCAAATGCTCAACCAGCCGTATGTCCCGCTTCATTGCCGGAGAGGCTAGTACTGTGGTTCTCAGGTTGCCACAGTACTAGTACCGAGGTGATGAAATTATGGCTAAAGCAATACCCAAGGATTCCCGGCGGCAACCCATTCAACCGGTTATTCCGAAAACTGAGTCCAATGATGGCGCCTATATTGACACCTTAAAGCAATTGCAGGAAGAACGGGAAGAGGCAAAGTAGCTGTTTCAGCAGCGGACTCCACCAAAACATGATTGCCTTGCGGCAACTTTTTTTAGATTGCAGGGGTAAAGATATTTTTGGCATAGGAGACATTAACATATCTACCGCCTGAGGCATAATCTAAATTAGGTCAGCAAAATTTAAGCTTTAAAGGAGGTAACCGATAATGGGTAATGGTTTTGGTGGTTGCGGTGGCCGCGGCAGCTGGTGGATCATCTTAATAATTATTATTATACTCCTTCTCATCCCCGGTTTTGGGTTTGATGACACCTCTATCTGATAATTATTGCCGCAGGACATACCCTTTTTTACTTCCAGCCTGCTACTAAAAGGGCCGGAGCACATACGAATAATCCTAAGTCAGGCAAGAAACCGCAAACCTCCTATGGTAGGGAAAAGACTACCATAGGAGGTTTGCATTAGCGGCAAGTTTAAGGTAAGCATGCGGAAAAAATTTATTCCGGCATAACTCCCGGTGAGTAATATAATAATCCGCCAATTCCGTAGCAACGGAATTTGGCGGATTATTTCTGACTGCATAGTTGTTGTAATATGAGCGCAGAATACTGCTTTGATAAGCAAGCCATTTTATTTTAGTAGGCTGCGGAAGGCTGGTCGAATAATTTACCAAAATCTGTTTTGGCAAAACCTTTGCCGGCGCCATACGGCGTAGCATAGTCCTCGGCCAAGATGTTATTGCTGTCGGTGCGTGCAAAGCCTTTGCCGATGCTAAGAAGACCGTTCAGTAAAATTCCCAGGTCAGTTTGGGCAAAACCTTTACCAAAATCTGTTTTGGCAAATCCTTTACCAGGACCATGCGGCAATGCATAATCCTCGGCTAAAATATTGCTGTTGTCGGTACGTGCAAAGCCTTTACCGATCGTAGTATAGTCTGCATTTAAAAAATTATCTGACATTGTAATACCTCCTGAATAATTATTATTAGTTAATAATTAACTTATATTTAGATAGTAAAGCATTGCCGTTTATTTGTCAATACTATTTTTGGAAAATTATTATCTATTAACTTGTTTTTAAAAATAGGAGTACCCCGCCCCTAATGAGCAGCTGCATTCTACTACAGGGGAGTTTCCGTGCCCCTATTTTTTCCGGCAGTTGGCTTGCCGCCGGCTGTTATTGATGTAGTTTCTAAATATACGGAATTGTTGGCAGGATTTTTAATTTAAGAACCAGAAAGATATATAATTCACATGGTCCTGATTATGTAGCTTTTCTGTTGCGCAGGAAGCCGGACACCCGTAGCGAAGACCCGAACGGACAGGTTGAAAAACAGGAAATAGGGTAAGTGCAATTAAAACTATGTTTATGAAAGGAATGAATTAACCTGAAATTATTTTTTAATAAAGCGAATGAAGTGGACATCCGTGGCCTGCACGATAAATCTACAGTGCAGGAATTCTTCGATGCGGTCGATGAGTTTTTGATCGAGAATCCATTATCCTGTGAAACCTGTAAAGAGCACTGCTGTAAAGGCCGCTTCAAAATCAACATGGATAGTGTCAGCGCGAAAAAAATGTCCCGGGGAAATATGAGACGCCTAATCTCCAAACTGTTTGTGGATATGGGCCAGGACAAACTCGAGATATTCCTGATCGCGGGGCAGAAAAAATGCCGCCATCTGGACGGACTGGGAAGATGCCTTAATTACGGCGAGCGGCCGGCAAGCTGCCGCACCTATATTTGCATTCCGCAGAGTGCCTGTTATAAAATCCTGGATGCGGCCATTGTCGCCGAACTGCACCATGCAATGCGGGCCGAATATCTTGATACCGTTATCAAAGATCCGGCAACACCGGCCGGCGCTATTGCACCGGCAAAAGCGCTGCGCCAGGAAATCAGCAGCAGCAGCATTGCTTACGGCCGCAATAATTACAGTGAAATATTGATTAAAGACTGTGTTAGAGCCGGTAGCGGACATTCCAATGTGACGCCGGAAGAGGTTTGTTTGTTTCAGGAAATTCTCAGCAGAGGAGAAGCGTCTGCGTGAACTCGTTTCAGCAGAGCTGAAACGTCGGGGTTCAGGAGGAGAGTCAACTCCACCTGAACGGACGCCGCGTATAGAGGCGGGAGTCTTGACTCACCGATTAAGATGAAAAATCTCCGACTGATAGCGGGCTGCTCCCGCTGCAGTTGGAGATTTACTGGTTTGTAGATATCAAAGCTGCAAGAATTTTCTTGACTTATATATCGTAAAAACATAATATATAAATATAATGATATTACAATGGAAGCGAGGCTTTTATGAACACCGAAGACCTGATGAAATTCACTGCAGCAGCCGACTTGTTAAAAGTACTTGCCCATCCTGTCAGACTTTGTATTGTCAAAGGGCTGATTGAGAAAGGCGAGTGCAATGTTTCGCACATGCAGCATTGCCTGCATGCGCCTCAGTCGACAGTATCTCAACATTTACAGAAATTAAAAGCTGCCGGCGTTATTGAGGGGGTGCGCAACGGCCTGGAAATTAATTATCGAGTATGCAATTCCCAGGCCGTTGCTTTGGTAGACGCTCTTTTTACAAACAGCCCGGCAAAATAGCGGGTTCGGGCAAACCGGTACTCTATTACGAGGAGGTATTTTTATGGGTAAAAAGGTACTAGTGGTAGGTGGCGTTGCCGGCGGAGCATCGGCCGCGGTGAGACTCCGGCGACTGGATGAGAATGCCGAAATCATTATGTTTGAGCGGGATGAGCATATTTCTTTTGCCAATTGCGGTCTACCCTACTATATTGGCGAAAATATTAAAGAGCGCAGCAAGCTGCTGGTGCAGACACCGCAAGGAATGCAAGCACGTTTTAACATTGATGTCCGCATTCATAGCGAAGTAATTAAGGTCAATACGGCCCGGAAAACAGTAACTGTGAACAGCAAAGACCGGGGGAGTTATGAGGAAGCTTATGATTATTTGGTGCTGTCGCCAGGATCTAAGGCCATCAGACCGCCTATTCCGGGAATTGACAGCGACAAAATTTTTACTTTAAGAAATATTCCTGATACCGATACGATAAAGCGATTTGTTGACAAACAAGAAGTGCAGAAGGCCGTCATAATTGGCGGCGGCTTTATTGGCGTGGAAATGGCGGAAAACTTAAAAGACCGGGGATTGGAAGTAGCCCTGGTAGAAGCAGCGCCGCATATTCTGGCCCCTTTTGATGCCGATATGGCCGTACTGGTGGAAAAAGAACTGGAGCAAAATGGTGTCAGACTGCTGCTGCATGACGGCGTAAAAGCCTTTGCGGATAAGGGCGACACGATTGCTGTTGTTTTGCACAGCGGTACGCAGCTGACCGCCGATACGGTCATTCTGGCCATCGGTGTAACTCCGGACACTGGCTTTCTCCAAGACAGCGGCATTAAACTGGGGGCTAAGGGACATATCCTCGTTAATGAAAGCTTGGAGACATCCTGTCCCGGCGTTTACGCAGTAGGGGATGCGATCGAGGTTGTAGACTTTATAACCAGACAAAATGTAGCTGTTCCCCTGGCCGGACCAGCCAATAAGCAGGGACGGATCGCTGCTGACAATATAGCCGGTCTTACCTCGGTCTACAAGGGGACGCTGGGGACTGCCATCCTCAAAGTTTTCGGCCTGACGGCCGCCTGTACCGGCAATAATGCAAGAAATCTTAAACGCCTGGACATTCCCTATAAACTAATTGACGTTCATCCCGCCTCGCATGCTTCCTACTATCCGGGCGCATTGCCTATGACGTTAAAGCTAATTTTCAATGCGGCCGGTGAGATTTTAGGTGCGCAGGGAGTCGGTTCGGCCGGGGTAGATAAGCGGATTGACGTCATTGCCAGCGTCATCCGGCTTAACGGCAAGGTCGCCGATTTAGCCGAACTGGAGCTTTCCTATGCTCCGCCCTTCTCTTCCGCCAAAGATCCTGTTAATATTGCCGGCTATGTGGCCGGGAACGTGCTCGCCGGCCTGACGGAAACCTTCACTTACGATGAACTGGCGGATTATGACCGGGAGAAGACCGTGTTGCTGGATGTGCGGACAGAACTGGAATTTCAAAACGGCCACCTGGCGGGAGCCATCAACATTCCTGTCGACAAACTGCGAGGAGAACTAGACAAACTGGATAAAAATAAGCTGATTTTAGCGTACTGCCAGGTTGGTCAACGCGGCTATTATGCCTCCCGGATTTTAAGCCAGCATGGCTTTACCGTGAAAAATATGACCGGTGGTTACAAATCGGCCGTCGCCCAGCAGTATCAACCGAGTAGCCTTGCCGGCGCCGCCGGACAGCAAGCTGCCGCAGACACAAATGCGGTAAGCCCGGCGACAACCTATGACCGGCTGCTGGATGTTTGCGGGCTAAGCTGCCCCGGGCCCCTAGTGCAAGTTAAAGAGGCGCTTGACGGTATGGCGAGCGGCCAGGTTCTGCAAGTTACGGCCTCCGATCCCGGTTTCTATGAAGATATCCAAGCCTGGTGCGCGCGCACTCATAATGAATTGCTTGAGCTGAAAAAAGAGCAGCGCCAAATTGTGGCTTTGATTAAAAAAAAACCAGTGACAGCCAACCGGCAATAAATAAGTCCCCGGCCAGTGCGCCGGAAAAAGATCACAAGACCATCGTGGTCTTCAGCGGGGACCTCGATAAAGCCCTGGCGGCTTTTGTTATTGCCAACGGCGCCGCCGCCATGGGGAAAAAGGTAACTATGTTTTTCACTTTCTGGGGTCTGAACATTCTTAGAAAACCTGAGCACATTCCGGTTACGAAAGGTTTTATGGATAAAATGTTCGGGTTTATGATGCCGCAGGGCAGCAAGGCGTTAAAACTCTCGCAAATGAATATGCTGGGCATAGGCAGCAAGCTGATGCGGCTGATTATGAAAAACAAAAATGTAAGTTCCCTGGAAGAACTGATTCAGGCGGCGGTAGCGCAGGGGATTGAAATTGTCGCCTGCCAAATGTCCATGGATGTCATGGGCTTGCAGCCGGCAGAGTTACTGGACGGTATCAAGTTTGGCGGAGTCGGGTATTATCTCAACGAAGCTGAGGATTCTAATGTGAATTTGTTTATATAAATAAGAAAGCCTTGAACTTACACCGGGATGCGGCGTCAAGTTCAAGGCTTATTTTTCAGAGGAAGACAAGGGGACGCAAAGCTGCAGCCAACAGTATGACATAAGGTCCCGTCCCCTTGCGTCGCATAGTAACATAAACAATTGCTGACAAATTTTATACTGGAAAAAAGTGCAAGTGAGGCCTGGAACAATTAGTTAGCGGCTATGTCTGTGGCGGCGGGCATGCACATTATCAATTATATCAATGATCATGAAAAATAAGAAAAACCCGCAGATGATCTTCAGTATAAAATTTATACTTTCCAATAGCGCCGCCAAAATATGCCATTCCTTTACTAACGGGGTAATAAAGAGCAGCGATAATACAGCCGCTAATGATAAAAGAAATAATTGAGCAGCAGGATAATCTTTAAACATAATATCATCCTCCTTTTCTTATTTCTATTTTCATTATATTCCGTATTTTCTGTTTTGTCCATCGTCGAAAAATTAAACTAGCCAATATAAGGAAAAACGTCCCCTGGCTGGCAAGGGACGTTTTGGCAGGTTTATAGCCTGCTTTATTTGTTTATCCTTTTAGCACGGGAACGGTATTGGCGGCATGGGGCATGACGGTAACCGAGTAATCTTTTGCGCCCAGTTTCTGTTCGGCAATGGCGATAGCCTCCGCCAGTGAGGCGGCCGGTATCATCCCGGCGTTGCGGATGAAATCCTGGTTTTGCGGCAGGGTAACAATGATAAGCGATACCTCTCTGGCGATAATGCCGCATTTAAGAGCAATGAAGCCGGGAACAGTAAACCCTTTGCGCAGCGCAAGCTCGCGTTCCTGCAGGGAAGCATAGTCAAACCAGCCGCTGAAATCAGGCGGTTCCTTAATATCGCGGCATTCCAGCAGCAGGATGATGACGCCGCCTTCTTTTACTGCCATATAGGCATTATCGATGGTTTTGGACCCTTGGTACAGGTTGATATCCTTCGGGAAACCGCCGGCCGAACCAATGACGAGATCGGCTTTGGCCGTAATCGGTACGCCGAAGATGTCTTCCACGGCCCGGCAGCCTTCGAGCCAGGCGTCCCGCCAG
>JAEZQV010000193.1 GCA_023441125.1 Bacillota bacterium | reverse complement strand
GTCCAGAAGGCCGCGGCGTTTGCCAGCAAAATAACGGTTCAGGCCGGCGATAAGACGGCCGATGCCAAGAGCATTCTGGCCATCATGGGCCTCGGCCTGGGGCAGGGAGCCAAACTGACAATTTCGGCCGACGGCGCGGATGAAGCTGCCTGCGTGGCTGCGCTCCAGGCACTGATTGAAAGTAACTTCGGCGAGGGTTAGTTATGGGAGAGAAATTGCAGGGAACCGGAGTCGTGCCGGGGATCGGCATAGCCCGGGTAAAACGAATAGCCGGTGATTTATCCGGCCACCTTACCGCGTATCAAGCCGGGACGCCGGCAGCGGAGGCCGCCCTGCTGACTGCCGCCGTCAAAGCGGCAGCGACGGAACTGCTGCAGCTAAAAGCAGCGGCTCTGGCCGCCGGTCAGCAGAATCAGGCCGATATTATGGAAGCGCACTATGCCATGGTGAACGATCCCGGCCTGTCCGCCAATATGATTAGCCGGATTGAACAGGGAGCGGCGGCGCCCCAGGCGGCCATCGCCGCCGCCGAGGAATATGCGGCGCTGTTTGATGCCATGCCGGATCCGTATCTGCGGGAACGGGCGGCCGATGTGCGCGATATCGGCCGGCGTATGGCGCGGCTCCTTTTAGGCGCCGGACAGGTGGAATACGGCCCGGGCCCGATTGTGGTCTGTGCCCGGGAAATTGAACCGTCGGCAGCTGCCGCCATGCCGGCGGATCAGGTACGGGGTATTGTGCTGGGACAGGGCAGTACAACTTCCCATACCATTATTATTGCTAAGGCGCGCGGCATACCGGCCGTAACCGGACTGGGCAGCGCCCTGGACCGCATAACCGATGGTATGCGGGTCATTGTCGACGGCGGCAGCGGCGAAGTGCTGCTTGACCCGGAGCCGGCGGTACTGGCCGAATACCAGGCCCGGGCGGAGGCGGAAGCCGAGCGCAAACAGCAGGATAGTGCCCTGGCGGCGCTGCCGGCTGTTACGCTGGATGATCATAGGGTGCAACTGGCTGCCAATATCGGCTCGCCGGCCGACATGGCGGTTGCTCTGAGCCAGGGCGCCGAAGGCGTTGGTCTGTTCCGCAGCGAATTCCTGTTTATGGGGCGGGACACAGCGCCAAGTGAAGAGGAGCAGTTTGCTGCATACAGGACCGTGGCTGAACAATGCGGCGGACAGCTGTGCATCATCCGTACCATGGATATTGGCGGCGACAAACCGCTGCATTACCTTACCATCAGCAAGGAGGAAAATCCTTTTCTGGGCTGGCGGGCCATCCGGATCAGCCTGGAACGCCCCGATCTGTTTATGCCGCAGCTTAAAGCCATCCTGCGGGCCGGTGCTGTTGGCAAAGTAGCGATAATGCTGCCCATGATCATCAGCGCTGCCGAAATCAGAGCAGCGCGCCAATGGGTGGAGAAAGCAGCCGCGGAATTGACCGCAGAGGGGAAAGTCCATGCGGGCAACGTGCCGCTCGGCATCATGGTGGAAACACCGGCCGCGGCCGTTATCGCCCCGGAACTGGCAGCCGAATGCGACTTTTTCAGTATCGGCACCAACGATCTGGTACAGTATACGCTGGCTGTTGACCGGGGCAATCAGGCTGTTAGCGGCCTCTACAGCCATTTCCATCCGGCGGTGCTCCGGCTTCTGACCGGAGTGGTAAAGGCCGGCCATACGCAGGGCATCTGGGTGGGAATGTGCGGTGAAATGGCCGGCGATCCGCTGGCGGCGCCGCTGTTAACCGCTATGGGCTTTGATGAACTCAGCATGAGTGCGCCGGTCATTCCGCGGGTAAAAGCGGTTATCCGCAAGCTTACGGAGCAGCAGAACCGCGAACTGCTGGACAAGGCGCTGTCGCTTACCGATGCGGAAGAAGTCCGCACCCTGATGAAAGAATTTAATTCCCGCTTATAATATTACTGTTTTTATCAGCAGGCCTGCCGTTTACCCCGCGGCAGGCCTGGCCATTTTTCCGAACGATATTTATATTATTGCTATAATCATTCGAATTTTGATTGACAGCTGTGATCGGCAAATGCTATGATAAACAAGGGAAAAAAGGGGAAAAACTATATAAGGTGTTTTGGCTCAACGTCGTTATGATATGGGGAAACTAATGGACTGGCTGTGGCAGCTGGCAGAACAGTTCGGAAAGCGAAGTGGTATCATGATTGAACGCTATACTTACCCCGAAATGGGACGTATCTGGACTGATGAGAATGAGTTCCAGACCATGCTGGATATTGAGATAGCCGCGTGTGAAGCTATGGCGAAGCTGGGTCAGATTCCCGCTGACGCCGTGCCTGTTATCAAGAAAAAAGCCAAGTTTTCCGTAGCGCGCATTCGCGAAATTGAACAAGAAACCCGGCACGATATTCTGGCCTTTTTACAGGCCGTGGCCGAGAATGTCGGCGATCCTGCCAAATATATTCACCTGGGCCTGACTTCCAGCGATGTTAAGGATACTGCCCTAGGCGTCATGCTGAAACAGGCGGCCGATATTATTATTGAAGATCTGGTGAAGTTTCGCGATGTTTTAAAACGCCGCGCCGCCGAACACAAATATACGGTTATGATTGGCCGGACCCACGGCATTCATGCCGAACCGCTTACCCTGGGGCTGAAGTTCGCCCTCTGGCTGGATGAAACCGAACGCAACACCGAGCGTATGAAACGGGCCAGAGATGCCGTGGCTATCGGCAAGCTGTCCGGCGCTGTCGGCACTTACGCCAATATTGATCCCTACATCGAAACCCATGTGTGCCAGCAGATGGGCATTAAAGCTGCCAAACTGGCCACCCAGGTCCTGCAGCGTGACCGCCATGCCGAGTTTATGACCACACTGGCCATCGTTGCCGGCTCGCTGGATAAGTTTGCCACTGAAATTAGAAATTTACAGCGGACCGATATCCGGGAAGCTGAGGAATATTTTCATCCCGGCCAAAAAGGCTCTTCGGCGATGCCGCACAAACGCAACCCGATCACCTGCGAACGGGTTAGCGGCCTGGCACGGGTGGTGCGCGGCAATGCCCTGGCTGCTCTGGAAGATATGCCCTTATGGCATGAACGGGATATTTCCCATTCTTCGGTAGAGCGGGTTATCTTGCCTGACAGCACCATTCTGGTGGATTATATGCTGAGAAGCTTCACCGCTATTGTTGACAGTCTGTTAGTATATCCGGAGGCCATGAAGGCCAACCTCGAAAAAACCGGCGGTCTGATCTTCAGCCAGCGAGTACTCTTAAAGCTGGTTGACAAAGGCGCCGCCCGCGAGGAGGCTTACCGCTGGGTACAGCGCAATGCCATGGCGCGCTGGCTGGAGGGCGCCGACTTCAAGACGAACGTGATTGCCGACCCGGATATCAAGCAATATCTTACCGCCGAGGATATCGAAGAGTGTTTTGAGTATTCTTACTATCTTAGGCATGTAGATACCATTATGGCTCGCTTTGGTTTATAATAGAAAAGTTGAGTAAGCTAGCCAAAACCAACCAGCAATATAGCTGATATGGAAAGGATTTGATTATATGTCTTCTGTAGTCGTCATTGGTACCCAGTGGGGGGACGAGGGAAAAGGCAAGATTGTTGACTTCTTAGCCGAAAAAGCCGATGTTGTTGTTCGGTATCAGGGAGGAAATAATGCCGGTCATACCGTGGTGGTTGACGGTACCGAGTTCAAACTGCATCTATTGCCTTCCGGCATACTATATTCGGGCAAGACTTGCGTTGTCGGCAACGGTGTCGTGGTTGATCCGGCCGTTATGCTGAAAGAACTGAAAGGCATGCAGGACAAAGGCATTGATACCTCGGCGCTTAAAGTCTCCAACCGCGCCCACGTTATTATGCCGTATCACCGGCTGCTGGACGAAGTGGAAGAAGAATCGCGGGGCGACCGCAAAATCGGTACAACCAAACGCGGTATCGGTCCCTGCTATATGGATAAAAACTCCCGGGCCGGCATCCGGATGGTTGATCTGATGGATGAAGAAGAATTCTGCTCCAAACTGGAATTCAACCTGGAGGCCAAAAACCACCTGCTCAAAGCCGTCTACGGTGTGGAAGGCTTTGAGTATGAACAGGTCAAACAGGAATATCTTGAATATGCCCGGCAGTTAAAACCGTATATTACCGATACGGCGGCTGTGTTGCACGCTGCCATCAAACGCGGTAAGAAGGTCCTGTTTGAAGGGGCGCAGGCCACTCTGCTGGACCTGGATCATGGCACATATCCTTACGTGACATCATCGCACCCCATCGCGGGCGGCGCCTGCATCGGCGCCGGCGTCGGCCCCACTCAGATCAACAAAGTGGTGGGTGTGGTCAAGGCGTATACCACTAGGGTTGGTGAAGGTCCGTTCCCGACCGAGCTTAATGATGAAGTTGGTCAAACCATCCGGGAGCGCGGCCATGAGTATGGCACCACCACCGGCCGTCCCCGTCGCTGCGGCTGGCTGGACGCCTGCGTAGTCCGGTATGCGGGTTATGTCAGCGGCATAGACTATATGGCCATTACCCGTCTGGATATTCTTGACGGTTTAAAGACACTTAAAATTTGCACCGGTTACAAATATAAAGGCCAGCTCCTGAATGAATTCCCGGCCAGCCTTAAGGTACTGGCTGATGTAGAGCCTGTGTATGAAGAATTGCCGGGCTGGGACGAAGCCACCAGCGGCGTGAGAAGCTACCAGGACCTGCCGGCTAATGCCCGCCGGTATATCGAGCGCTTGAGTGAGGTTGCCGAGATTAAGATTGGTATTGTTTCTGTAGGCCCGGCCAGGGAGCAAACCATTATTCTCGCCGATATGTTTTAGGAAACAGGCCAGTCCGTACCGCAGCCCGGTACGGACTTTTTTACTTTATATTAGTTTGGGCGTTGCTCTAGCCCACCCGGCGCCAGCCGGTTTCCCGGAGGTTGTCAGGGCGGACAGCGGCGGTGGACCAGGCCGTCGACTACCGTGTGCCGGCGGCTTTGCTGGTATTTTATACCCGCTAGGCTATGTAAAAATACTCATTGACAAGCCCAGGGCCTTACTGTATAATCATATCTTGTGAAGATGATCCACTAGCTCAGTCGGTAGAGCACCTGACTTTTAATCAGGGTGTCCCGCGTTCGAGTCGCGGGTGGATCACCATTTTGGCCCGTTGGTCAAGCGGTTAAGACACCGCCCTTTCACGGCGGTATCAAGGGTTCGATTCCCTTACGGGTCACCATTCCGGGCGATTAGCTCAGCCGGGAGAGCGCCTGCCTTACAAGCAGGATGTCGGCAGTTCGATCCTGTCATCGCCCACCATATAAAACAAGAGTCTTCGATTGGTATCGAAGACTCTTGTTTTATTATTCGGCGAAATCCCTTTGCGCGGACAGGACAACCACGGCTGGCCATATGCAAAATGACAGGGAAAAGAGCGCAAGTTCCTTTTGTAACTTACAATGCTGCACGTCGGTAGGGAAAAATCGCCATTCGGGAACGAAATAATGCATCTGAGTAATGGGTTATGGAATGGGGATGATTTTGTAAATATAATAAATATAACTCGTGTTTTGCAGGTGGGGGAGAAGATGTGCTCCTTAGGCGCCAGGGAGTATATCTGCTCTGTATTCGGAATTTTCATAATTTTTCCACACCCACTTAGCCCGATACACGAGACGAACAAACTGAGAAGTTGAAAGGAGTGGTTCTCATGGCGGGCAAAAGTTACCCCAATCGCTGGCTGATCGCTTTGGCGGGAATCGTAATGCAGATCTGTCTTGGAACGGTGTACGGCTGGAGTGTATTTACCAAACCCTTGATGGCGGCACATAACTGGAGCAACTCGGATGTTACCCTGACGTTTACCATTGCCATTGGCTGTCTGGCTATATCCAGCGCCGCAGGCGGTTATATCCTGGATACCAAAGGTGCACGTATTGTAGCTACACTCGGTGGTCTGCTGTTTGGTTTAGGTACCATTATTACCGGCTTCGGTGACCAGATCGGATCGCTGACGGTAATCTACCTTGGTTATGGCCTGATCTGTGGTCTGGGTCTTGGTTTTGGGTATATCACGCCGATTGCTACCCTGGTTAAATGGTTCCCTGATAAACGCGGCCTGATCACCGGCCTGGCAGTTATGGGCTTTGGCCTGGGCTCGCTGATACTGACGACTCTCTCTCCCGGAATGATTGCCAGCATGGGGACGGCAATGACCTTTTATATCTTTGGCGGTATTTACCTGGTGGCGGTTACCGCGGCCGCCCAGCTGATGATCGAGCCCCCGCAGGGCTATGCACCGGCAGGCTGGACGCCGCCGGCAGGAGCTAAGGCGGCAGCCGGCATGACGCTGGGCGAGGCCGTTGGCTCCAAATATTTCTATCTGTTGTGGGCCATGCTCTTTATTAACATCACCGCCGGTATTGCCCTGATCTCGCAGGCTTCGCCGATGGCGCAGGATCTCATGCCCAGTGCGATGAGCGCTGCCGACAAGGCCAAAGAGGCCGGAGTAATCCTGGGGATATTTGCCATCGTGAATGGTATCGGCCGGCTGTTCTGGGCTTCGGCCTCGGATAAGATTGGCCGCCGTACCGTTTTCTTCATTCTGTTTGCCAGTCAGGCGATAGCCTTCTACTTCCTGGCAGGCACAAAAGATACGACATTATTTATTGTTATTTGTTCCTATATCTATGCTTGCTACGGCGGCGGCTTCGCCACGATGCCGGCTTATGCGGCCGACGTTTTCGGCACAAAATATGTTGGCCGGATTTATGGCTGGATGCTGACTGCCTGGGGCGCCGCAGGGATCATGGGCCCTATGCTGTTTGCCCGCATCCGCCAGGCATCAGGCAACTACAGCGAAGCACTTACCATTACCGCAGTAGCCTTGGCGGTTGCCTTAGTGCTGCCGCTGCTGGCTGCGCCGCCCAAAGACAAACAGAGCGCTTCCAAAACGGTATAACGCCGAACAATAAAGAAACGCCACCCTAACTGGGTGGCGTTTCTTTATTGTTCGGGGAAATTACCGGCCAGGAACGGACGGTGGAGACGGTTGACCAGGCATCAACCGGAATAAAACAGGTTGCCGCCAGGACAAACAGCAGGGCAATCCGGGCTGACAGGACGGCGACGGCGGTAAAACTTTGTTTAAGCTGGTCAGCCAGCTTTTTCGACACGCCGATATAGAACATGCCGATGATACGGCCGGAATCATCTTTAAGCGGGGCATAACAGGTCTGATAGCGGACACCGACGACTTCCGCCTCGCCCACATAAATGCCGCCGTTTAGAACCGTTTCGGCAACATAATCCGCGGCCTGCGTTCCCGTCGCCCGGGTGCCGTCCCGCATAATATTAGTAGCCACCCGCGTGCTGCCTAAGAAGATGGTTACTGTGTCGTCGGTTAGCTGGGCAATTTTATCGACTAACTGGGTATCGCCGTTAATCCTGGTGCTGCCTTTAAAGAGCTCGCCGTTCACTGCGTGCCAGGCGCCAGGGCGCATATAGTCGGCAATCTCGAGAGCCGTCGCCAAGTCGGATTTGGCCTTTTCGGCAATGGCGGCTTCGATTTGGATCTGCATATCCCTAAGCGTCATAATGCCGATCACCAGGCATACCAAGAGAACCGTGCCAACCAGCCAGACCGTTAATTTTGTTTTGAGACTAATTTGCATAGCAAAAGCCTCCCGGACAGGATTGTACTATTTAAGCCCGAGCGCTGTCTTGAGATGTTTTACCCGGTTGCGGCTTACTGGTACTTCCTGTTTATTGGCATCATTCATACGCAACAAATAAGAGCCGTGAAACCATGGCGTGATTTCCAGAATCTCGTCCATATTGATAATGTACTGGCGATGAATCCGTAAGAAGTTGGCCTCGGTCAGCAGGTTATCAAACTCCTGCAGGGTTAGCATCGCCGAAAATTCACCGGCCCGGGTGCGGACAAACACATCTTTATCTTTAACATAAATGAAGACAATATCACTTTTATTAACGGGTACGATTTTCCCGCCGGCCAGCACACAGACTTTGGCAATCTGGGCACTCTTTTCCGTGGTGGTTTTGGAGGACAGATTCCGGACCTTGGTCAACGCGGCCGCTAATTTTTCCTCGGTAACGGGTTTGGTAATATAGCCGACAGCCGGAGTGGCAAATGCGTCTACGGCATGTTCGGCATGGGCCGTAATAAAAACGATGTAGGGGGGCTTGCTCATGCTGCTCAGCTTTTGCGCCATTTCCAAACCGGACATACCGGGCATGCTGACATCCAGAAAAACCAGCTCAGGTTTTTTCTCTAAAATGAAAATCAGCGCATCCACACAGTTGGCAAACTTAGCACATACTTCAATGTCGGGATGCTGGCCCAGCAAATACTCAATCTCATCGCAAATGGGTGATTCGTCATCAATGATGACAGCTTTTGTCCGCATTAAAACACCTTCTTTTTGAACTGCTACCGTTTGGGACTAAAGGGAATATGCAGCCGGACTTCCGTGCCGCAGGGCGGATCAGAAGTAATTGTTAACCCATACTTTGAACCAAACAGGCTGATTAACCGTTTATTTACGTTGGTTATGCCTACGCCTTCCGATTTACCGGCTTTGAGCTGCGCCAGCTTGGGCTGCGGGATACCGATGCCGTTGTCGGAAATCGCAATCACCAGCGTGTCCTCTTCCGTATAGGTATCAATCGCCAGCAGGCAATTGCCCAGTTTGGGGAACAGTCCGTGACTCAAAGCATTTTCCACCAGCGGCTGTAAGGACAGAGCGGGAACCAGGGCGGTCATTACTGCTTCGTCGACATTTACCGCGATATCCAGCCGGTCGCCAAACCGTGATCTGGCAATCTCCAGATAGGCCGTGACGCCGGTGAGCTCGTCCCGCAGGGTGACAAGCTCGTCCTGATTGGAATAGGCGCGGTGCATCAGGGTAGCCAGATTGCCCAGCAAGCTGCGGGCTTTGTCCGGGTCGGTGCGGCAAAAAGACATAATAATATTAATGGTGTTAAACAGAAAATGGGGATTGATCTGCGCCCGCAAGGCCTTCAACTCAGCCTTCTCCCGCATCTTCCGCTGCTCGTCAATTTCCGCCAGCTGAATCTGTACAGACAGTAAATTGGCAATTCCCTCGGCAATATGGATGTCGAGTTCGGAAACCGTTTCATTATTTATCCGGGCTAATTCAATGGTGCCAACCACGTTGTTGCCGGTAAACAGCGGTACGACCACGCCGGCTTTTAACGGACAGTAGGGAAAGGGGCAGCCCCGGTCGGCCGGGGAATTAATTACCTTCATGGTTTTCGTGGCGACAGCCTCTTTAACCGCGGCGGACAGGATCGGTTCACCGGGCTTGTGGTGTTCAGCTCCCTGGCCGACAAAGGCCAGCCGCTTATAGCGGCCGGTAATGGAGACCGCGTCGACCTTGGTTAGTTCGTGGATGATGCTGGCGGTTATGGTAGCCGAATGGGTATTGAAGCCCAGTCTGAGGTACGGCAGGGTCCGGCTGGCAATGGCCAGTGACAACTGGGCGGCGCGGGCGCCGTAAATGTCCTGCTCGGCCTCAATCCAGTTGATAATATACAAAAACAGCCATACCCCGATAACACTGACAATCATGGTGAGTATAGCCA
>JAEZQV010000355.1 GCA_023441125.1 Bacillota bacterium | reverse complement strand
CAAGGGTGCGACGGAACAGGAGTTTATCAGCCGCTGCCAACGGGAAATGGAATATTTGCGCAGTTATGTATTAGATAAAGATACCATTGTGGCTGAAAGTAAAGTCATGAAAAAACTTTTGCTGGAGGTGCATGCCATTGCCCGTACCGACAGTACGGCTGTGCTATACGGCGAGTCCGGCACCGGCAAGGAAGTGTTAGCCAAATACCTGCACCGGCATAGCAAGCGCTCCGGCAACGCCTTTATCGCCGTTAATTGCGCCACGTTGCCGGAACATCTGGTGGAATCGGAATTGTTTGGCTATGAGAAAGGCGCCTTTACCGGCGCCAGTACCGAAGGAAAAATTGGTTTATTTGAAGCCGCTCACGGCGGTACGCTGTTTTTGGACGAAATTGCCGAGTTGCCGCTCGCATTGCAGTCCAAGCTTCTCCGGGTACTGGAAACCTGCGAGGTGAGGCGTCTGGGCAGTTATGTGGACCGTAAACTGGATTTCAGACTGATTGCCGCCACCCATAAGGATTTGCAGAAGATGGCCCAGGAGGGGACGTTCCGCACCGACTTATTTTACCGTCTTAATGTTATCCCGGTACACATCCCGCCTTTGCGCGAACGGCCGGAAGACATTATTGCCCTGGCGCTGAAATTTTTTGAATTTTTCCGCAAGAAGTATGATTTGAACATGCAAATGAGCCCTCACACCCTGACCACTTTTCAGAAACATAACTGGCCGGGAAATGTGCGTGAACTGAGAAATGCCGTTGAACGGCTAGCCATTAACAGTCTGCAGAATTTTTCTTCCGAGTACCTGGAGATGGATCAGGAGGTGCCGGGAACGATACCGCCTTACGATTACCTGCGGTCATTAGGGCAGGCCGGCAAATTGCGGGATGTTATGAAGTCTGTGGAAAAGCAGTATGTTTATCAGGTTTTGCATGACTGCGGCGGCAGGATTGGCGAGGCGGCGGACAAGCTGGGCATTTACCGGACCGTGCTGTACCGCAAGTTGAAGTCGTTTGAAGAAGATGATAAGGAATAAATAAACCCGAATGTACTCTCGGCAGTACATTCGGGTTTATTTATTCCCGTATTGTGGTTTCGCTGGATGTACCTAAAAAGGTACATATATTTTCTGAATTTTATTAACTGTCGCATAAAAGGTACTTTTCGAAAATCGTATTGAGCGCTTTAGCCAACAGTCAGGCTTGATTTTGCTAGGTTTTATAAATGTATACGGGTTTGGCACAAAACTTGCTTGATAGTATTGCGATTTGAATTTTGGCACTAGAGAGGAGACATTGCCATGTCGAAAATGTTAACCGCTGAGCAGGCGGCCGCTTTGATCCCGGATGGCGCAACCGTGGCAGCCACCGGGTTTGGTCTGGCCGCCTGGGCGGAAGAAATTGCCCAGGCGATTGAAAAGCGCTTTGTTGAAACAGGACATCCCCAAAACATTACCCTGACCCATGCATCAGCCATTGGCGACTGGAAGGAACGCGGCACAACCCGCTTAGGCAAGGAAGGGCTTATTAAACGCTGGATTGGCGCTCATATCGGCTCATCGGCCGGGATGTCCAAATTGCTGGCGGAGAATAAAATGGAAGCCTATTGCCTGCCGCAGGGCGTAATTGTTCAATTATACCGCGAAATCGCCGCCAAGCGTCCCGGGCTTATAACCAAAGTAGGACTGGGAACTTTTGTCGATCCGCGGGTAGATGGCGCCAAAATGAATGCGGCTACTACGGAAGACATTGTAAAAGTTGTGGAGTTCGAAGGTGAAGAGTGGCTGTTTTACAAGACGTTCCCCATTGATATAGCCTTAATCAGAGGGACAACAGTGGATGAAAACGGGAACCTGACAATGGAAAATGAAGGGGTGCTGATGGAAGCGCTGCCATTGGCGCAAGCTACGAAAAATTCCGGCGGCATTGTCATTGTCCAGGCCGAATATCTGGCCAAAGCCGGTTCTTTACATCCTAAACAGGTGCGGGTACCCGGTATACTCGTTGATCATATTGTCATTGCCACCAGCAAGGACAGCTGCTGGCAAACCGAAGGCTTATATTTCAATCCGGCCTTTGCCGGCGATATCAAGGTGCCGCTGACCAGTATCCCGGAATTAGTGCTGGACGAACGCAAAATTATCGCCCGCCGGGCGGCGATGGAACTGGCGCCCAATACCATTGTCAACCTGGGGGTAGGCATTCCCAGCGATGTGGCCGCCATTGCCGCGGAGGAAAATGTTACCGGGCTCCTGACCCTGACGACGGAAGCCGGCGGCATCGGCGGCGTGCCGGCCAGCCTGCCGCACTTCGGCCAGGCTTATAACGCCGAGGCCGTTGTTGAGCATCACTCCCAGTTTGACTATTATGACGGCGGCGGTATTGACGCAGCTTTTCTGGGGCTGGCGCAGACCGATAAAGACGGCAACGTCAATGTCAGCAAATTCAAAGGCCGGCCGATGGGCTGCGGCGGCTTTATCAACATTACGCAAAGCTCCAAAAAAGTTGTCTACTGCGGTTCCTTCACGGCCGGCGGGCTGGAGGTGACCGGTCAGGACGGCAAGCTGGTTATTGTCAAGGAAGGAAAAAACAAAAAGTTCATTGACAGCGTCGAGCAGATTACCTTTAGCGGCCGGTACGCAGCTGAGATTAAGCAGCCGGTGGTCTATGTGACTGAACGGGCGGTTTTTGTCCTGGAAAACGGGCAGGTAACGCTGACTGAGGTTGCCCCTGGCATAGATCTGGAGAAAGATGTGCTGGCCCTGATGGATTTTAAACCCGTAATCTCGCCGAACTTAACAACCATGCCGGGCGAAATTTTCCAGCCCAGATGGGGGCGGCTTAAAGAGATTCTCGAAGCTAAAACGAAAGGTTGATGAAGATGGTGGATATGTCGCTTACCCCGGAACAGCAAAAATTGCAGCAGTTAGCCCGGGATTTTACGGCACAGCATATTATACCCGTGGACCGCGAATGGGACGAAAAGGGCGAGTTTCACGAATATATACTGGCGGAAGCGAGAAAAGCCGGCCTTAACTGCCTGGCAATACCAAAAGAGTACGGCGGACCGGGTTATGACTCGGTAACCCAGTCGCTGGTTGCCGAAGAATGGGGCTATGGCTGCGCGGCCTTTGCCACGACGCTGGGAGGCAACGGCCTGAGTTCCTATCCGCTGGCCATTGCCGGCACCGAAGACCAAAAACGCCTGTATTACGGACGCATCGTAAACGGCGGCATGGGCGGCTTTGCCCTGACTGAGCCGGGAGCCGGCTCGGATGCCGGTGCTTGCGCCACCACGGCCAAGCTGGACGGCGAAGAGTGGGTGTTAAACGGCACCAAATGCTTTGCCACTACCTGCGGCTATGCCACGATTATGGTAATATTTGCGTCCACCGATCCCAGCAAGGGAGTTAAGGGATTAAGCGCCTTTATTGTCGAGAAAGAACGCGAAGGTGTCATTGTGGGCGCACAAGAGCACAAAATGGGCATTCGCAGTTCCAACACCGTGGAATTAATTTTGAAAAATGTACGGATTCCCCACAGCCATCTGCTCGGTAAAGAGGGCGAAGGCATGAAACTGGCGATGAAGACGCTGGATATGGCCCGGCCGATCGTGGCCTCGCTGGCCGTGGGTGTTGCCCGCCGCGCCTTGGATGAAGCGGTAAAATTCGCCAAAGAGTATATTGACATTACTGGCAAACCCATCGGCAACCATCAGGCGGTAGCCTTCAAATTAGCTGACATGGCCACGCAGGTAGAGGCTGCCAGGCAACTGGTGCGTAATGCCTTAAGGCTGAAAGATGCCGGTGTGCCGTACACCAAGGAAGCAGCCATGGCCAAAACGTTTGCCACCGATGCCGCCATGCGGGTGACGGCCGATGCCGTGGAACTCATGGGGCAATACGGCTATTCGCACGACGCCATCGTGGAAAAGCTCATGCGGGACGCGAAAGTCACCCAGATCTACGAAGGTACCAATCAGGTTCAGCGGATTGTCATATCCGGCATACTGCTGAATTCATAAGTTGAGACAGAAAAGGAGGGTTACGCATGAGTTATGCATTAACGGAAGAACAACAATTAATTCAGCAAAACGCGCGTGAATTCGCCACAGCGTATGTGGCGCCCGCAGCGGCCGAAATCGACCATACCGGAGCACATCCGGCCGAACTTGTCAGCAAAATGGTCGAACAGGATTTTCTCGGCATATTCCTGCCCGGTGAATTTGGCGGCGCCGAAGCCGGTTATCTCAGCTACACGCTGATTATCGAAGAAATAGCGCGCGTCAGCGGCGGCGTTGCGTCCATCCTGGTTAACCATGCCTCGCTGGCCGCCTACAGCATCTACCGTTACGGTTCTGCGGAACAAAAACGAGTGTTTTTGCCGGCTTTGTGCCAGGGTGAAAAATTGGGAGCCTTCGCCCTTACCGAACCGGGAGCCGCGATTGGCGCGGGCCGGCACAAAGTCGTGGCCGCCAAAGAAGGCGACAGCTATGTGCTGAACGGCCGTAAGTGCTATGTCGCCAACGGCGGTGCCGCCGGCCTGTACATTGTATTTGCCCAGACCGATCCGGCAGCCGGCGCGCAAGGCATCAGCGCTTTTATTGTTGATGGCGGCGCACCTGGCCTGTCAACCCTGCGGACGATCGGCAAGATGGGACTCAGAGGCTGCCAGTCGGCTGAATTGGAGTTCAATAACGTGATTGTACCGGCCGCCAACCTGTTAGGGGCCGAAGGCACCGGCCTGGCTGTCGCCGCCGAGGCTGAGGCCGCTGCCGGCATAGCCGCAGGCGCCATGGTTGTAGGCATTGCCCAGGCGGCGATGGAAGACGCCGTTACATACGGCAAGCAGCGAATCCAGTTCCGTCGTCCCATAGTGAGCTTCCCGGCTATTCAGACGATGCTGGCCGAGATGGCTGCCAACATTCACGTCCTGCGTCTGGCCGTATATGATGCTGCCAACCTGTTAGACAGCGGCGAGCCCTTCGCCAATGAAGCCGCTATCATTAAACTGTTTGCCGGCCGCATTGGCCAAAGTGCGCTGATCGACGTCATTCAGATCGAGGGTGGTTACGGCTATAGCCAGGAAATGGTAGCCTCGCGCCTGTACCGCGATGTAAAAGGGGCTATCCTGAAAAACAGCTCGCTGGATTTCCCGGAAAAAGTCATCGCCGGTAATCTACTGGCCTAATTCCCAAGAAAATACCAGGAACGAAAAGGAGAGGAGCCACTCCTCTCCGCCATGAAGAAAGGGGTAAACCATGCACAAGCTTCTTGTCTGCTACAAATGGGTACTGGACGAACA
>JAEZQV010000146.1 GCA_023441125.1 Bacillota bacterium | reverse complement strand
TTGCTATCCTGCTGGATAACAAGTAAAATTTCCCGGATATTTTTTACCGCTTGGTTGCTGCTTTGCGCCATCTTGCCTATTTCGTCGGCCACTACCGCGAAGCCCCGGCCGCTTTCCCCGGCTCTGGCCGCTTCGATGGAGGCATTAACGCTCAACAGCTTCGAGTTGGTAGCAACATTGCTGACAAAGGTGAGAATACTGTTCGTCTTTTTGATTTCATCGATAATTTTTGCGCCCCGGCCCCTAAGTTCTTCCATTTTGCCGGCAAGATTGGCGGCGGCGGCGGCCAGTTCCTGGACTGTCGCATCTACCTCTTCGGAAGTTGCGGCGATAGTTTGGACGGCATCCTGCAGGGTGCTCTGCGTGGCTAAATTTAATGCTATTCCGACAGAACCTACCAGCCGGCCTTCATCATGTATCGGTACGGCCAGCAATTTAACCGGGATGCCGAAGACATCCCGAGATACTGTTCGCTGACTTCTGGCATTATTTTTTAAACTCTCGGCCAACGCCCCCGTTTCCGAGACCTTGGCTTGATTGCCTTTCACTTGAGCGCCTTTCATCTGAAAAGAACTTGCCGGCAAAAAGCTGACAATGGTTCCCGCCGCATCACAAACAGTAATAGAGCAGTCCAATACACTGAGTTGTTGGACAATAGGCATCACCGCAATAACATTTTCCAATTGGCCCAAATATATCGCCTCCTTGTTATCCCTCATTTTCCTGGTATATTTATCCTTGGGATGCAAAAATTACAAAAGGGAGCATGACACAGCTTCCTCCATGCCCCTTTTGTGCTTAGCGTTATGTATTTTTCGATTCCCAAGCATAGGGTCATAGTGCATCAGGTTGTGCTGTCTACAACAGTCGGCCCATGTTCTGGGCTGCTGCCTGCCTCACATCTGCTTTAAAGGGGTTCCGCCGCCTTCCTAGGCTTCAAATTTTATGCCGGTTCGGTCTTTCAGGAAGAAAGCCGTAATGAACGCGAGCCAGGAGAAAAGAGCAAAGCCGACGAGAATGGGCAAGAAGCCCATTGTCGGGATTATCGCCCCGGCTACGAATATTCCGGCCGAGCCAATGCCACGACCCCCATTATAGCATAAGCCGATAGCCGTGCCGCGGAATTTTGTGGGAAATGCTTCTGCCAAAAATGCCCCGAGGCCGGAATACAGGCCGACCGAAAAGTAACCGGCGAGGATGGTGCAGACCATGTAGGCCATAAGTGAAAGCTTGACTATAATGTATTGCAGCGGCATAAATATCCCGCCAAACCCCAGAAAGATGAGGAATGCCTTCTTACGCCCTATTCGGTCTGAAACAAAGCCAAAGGTTAGATAGCCTAACAGGCATCCTATAAAATAAGGAGTCTGGATTTGCGTGCTGATGGCGGTACCGATACCCACCCCGCCTTTATCAATCGGTGTATTAAAATATGAGGTCTGGAAAGTAGCAACCGGCCACTGCGATAGCATGATAAATGTTACAAAAACTATCCCGAGTATGAGCGCACCAAGGTAACCGGAACGCATAAAAGAGACGGACTCCTGATTTTTTTGCTGGGCTATTTCTTTATGCTTGCTTTCCAGCCAAAGCGGCGATTCTTTGATATACATTGCGATATAAATCATTATCAGAACTCCGGGGACAGCCGCAATCCAGAACAGATACCGCCACCCCCAGGCGGCGATAATGGGGCCGGCGACAATTGCTCCGATCAAGCCGCCTATCGACATGCCGCTCTGCATGATTCCCAGGCCCTTGCCCCGGTGCTTTTCCGGCCATATTTCGGCAATAAGCGTGGCGCCTGCGGACCATTCACCCCCCAAACCAATCCCCACGAGAACACGAGTAACGAAAAAGAACCATATATTGTTCGAAAATCCAATTAAAGCCGTAAAAATCGTATACAGCATAATCGACACAAGCAATGAAGCTTTGCGGCCAAATTTATCAGAGCAATAGCCAAAAAGTATTCCGCCAAGCGCCGATGCAAACATTGTACAGGTCGCGATGAGACCGGTTACCGTCATGGTGGTCTGAAATTCTGTTAGTATCGTATACATTACGAAGCCGAACAATAAGTTATCAAAGGAATCTATTGCCCAAGCGAGGCATGTGGCTACCGCCACATGCTTCTGTTGTGTATTAATCTCCTTATACCACGGAAGATTCTCAGCCGGCTTACAAATCAACGCTTGTTCCGCATCAGGCTGAACGCTCATTCTAACGCCTCCCTCTCCATTTTCCGGATTGCCTTGTTGTCGTTTTTATATGTACATTAAAGTAAGCGTAATGCGCCACTTTTGCGTTATGTCTTTTGCCAAATGGCAATTAGTCATAGCCGTGCGGCACGTTTGGGGGCCGTTTAGGTCCCGGAAATAGCTGGAGCAGGGTTATTTCTGCCGGGGATTCGCACAGATCAAAAGTGTGGTCCACCCCGCTGGGGGCAAGCCAATGCGAACCCTTCTTTACCGGATATCTCTTCCCGTCGACAATAACCGTACCATGTCCTGCAAGCAGAATTGTCAGTTGCTCGACATCGTCATGACGGTGGCCCCTGCCAGGTCTGGACGCATTTACCCCGGAAGCTTCCGGGCCTATTCTCTGAAAGGAAAGAGTCATTCCTTTTCCAGAAACCAAAAGCTGTTCAACACCAGGCGCTATCTTTTCCCATTTCTCTTGCTGCCAGTTTCCTATAATCGTGCCATTCTTCAGAATTTCCATAGCATTCTCCTTTGCAATGATATTGGGGCTTTACCCATTCCTGTCAAAGCCGTCACCATCTTTTTTTGATATTATATATGATACATTATATGTTATAATATATCATATATAATATCCTTTGCCTAGAGTGAAAAATCCAAAATTGAGAAAATTTAGTTTTTCCTGCCTAAAGCTACGCCTGCCTTATTACATAGGCTAAAATCGGCGACAGCTTGAAAATAAAAGAAAAAGCTAGCTGCTATTAGCCAGATATCTGGCTAATAGCAGCTAGCTTTCAAGAACCTCAATAATTTGTGGTAATTCTATGGGTAGCATAAATCAGCCGGCATCAGGCAGCTTTTTCTGCCGGCCAGCTGCGCAGGAGGCTCAATATGTCAAAAACCCCATAATGGAAAATGTTCCGTATAGAATTTGGCGCTATTCGCTTTTTGTCGGCGGAAAATCTGGGCCACCAAAGCGCCGTCCCGGTCTCTTATCGCCTGTAAAATCTCTTTATGCTCGGCCAGAGATTCTCTATCCCTGGCCAACGACAGGGTAAACGCCCGTCGCGTCAAATCGGTCCTATTCCACAGCCCTACTAATGTTTCGTATAAAAACTTATTGGGGTTTGCCTCATCTATTGTCAGATGGAAGCGGCGGTTCAGCTTCGCATAAAGGGTCAGGTCGTTATTTTCCAGACTATCTTCCATTTCGGCGATAATGCCTTCCAGCTTTGCGACTAATTCATCAGTGGCCGCTTCGGCTGCCATTCTAAAGGCTATGGCTTCCAGCTCAAATTTAACAAAAAAAATCTCGAGATATTTTTCTCGGTTTAACGCCGATATCTTCGCGCCAACGTTGGCGACCATTTCAACAAGCCCGTCCTGTAATAATCGGTTAAGTGCTTCTCTTACCGGCACAGCGCTTACACTATATTGTTTTGCCAAGTCATTTATTAACAGCCGTTCTCCCAGATTTAATTTACCATTTATAATATCTTCTTTAATGTTGTCATAAATATACTCACTTCTGGTTTTATATTCCAAATGCTGTCCTCCTCCCGGAATATCCTAGGATGATATTCAGATCATAATAATATATTATACCATATATTATACTATATTTTCATCCTTCACCTCAGCTAGATTCAACTTCCGGAGTATTGGTCCATATTCCGGCAAGAAGCTAGTTACATTGAAGCGTCCAATAAGGGTGTGTATAGAAAAAAAGCAAACCTGCTGTATATTCATACACACGTTTTGCTAAAAGAGCATTTGTTTGAATGTCTGGATTCCAAGGGAGCTGCCGGTTGAGTATTTCTGGCTACTGACGGAACGGCAGTCCAATAATAAAAAGCGGGAATTATCCCGCCCAAGTGAATTAGCTGTTATTTGCCTGTATTGCACACCTATTTCATAGATACCCGACAAGTGGCTAAATAGCCCTGGCGGGAGCGTGTAGGAATCGAACCCACCATGGACGGATTAACGCCCAACGAACGGTTTTGAAGACCGCAGGAGCCACCAGGCCCCATCCGCTCCCATGTTATGTTTCCTACTATAATATAGCATGCAGCGGAGCATTTATACAAGTATTTCAACAATTTTCAATCAAAACATCTAGTCAGGACACACACTTTATGTATTATCTCTATTAGGAAAACATTATATACTTTTTTTCTTTTTTCGCTTGACAGGTGCTGAGTGTGTTTGTTATATTAAGTACATCAATTAAATCACTTAGGCGATGAAGCCTTCGCATCCAATGCGAAGGCTTTTTGTGTCCTATCGGCTCTGGACAATGACGTCCTGAAGGTTTTTCTACCTTTAGGGCGTTTTCTATTTTCCAGATTACCGCTGAGGGGGGTGTATTTATTAGGGAATCCACTGTTAACCTAAAAATACTAAAGTGTAAAGGAAGGGATTTTGAATGAAAAAGCTGTGGACTATTTTTACTTTATGCCTTATTTTAATGGCTATCTTCGTACCAGCAGCCTTTGCTGACGGGGACACTCCGGCCGAGGCCGCTAAACTCGATACCGGCGATACTACTTTCGTTCTTGTTAGCGCTGCACTTGTTATGCTTATGACTCCGGGCCTGGCATTATTCTATGGTGGTATGGTCAGAACCAAAAACGCTCTCAGTACCATCATGCAAAGCTTTTTTATCATCGGTCTGGTATCGGTGCAATGGGTATTATTCGGTTATTCGCTTGCTTTCGGTCCTGATATCAACCACTTCATCGGGTCGCTTGACTGGGTTGCCTTAAACGGAGTCGGCCAGGAAGCCAATGCCGACTATGCTGCGACTATTCCCCATCAAGCCTTCATGATCTTCCAGGCTATGTTTGCTGTTATTACCGCCGGTTTGATCACCGGTGCCTTTGCTGAACGTATGAAATTTGGCGCTTTCGTAGTTTTCACTTTAATCTGGACTACTGTCGTATACGATCCAATGGCTCACTGGGTATGGGGCGTTGGCGGCTGGAGCCGCGAACTTGGCGTACTTGACTTTGCCGGCGGTACTGTTGTCCATATTATTTCCGGTGTTTCCGGTCTGGTTATTGCCCTTGTGATTGGCAAACGCCGAGGGTACGGTTCTGAAGTTATGATGCCGCATCATCTGCCGATGACGGTTATCGGCGCTTCGCTGCTCTGGTTTGGCTGGTTCGGCTTCAATGCCGGCAGTGCGCTTGGTGCTAATGGCCTGGCTGCCAGTGCCTTTGTTGTTACCCATGTAGCTGCCGCCGCTGCCACAGTTTCCTGGGTCTTCACCGAATGGATGTATCATGGTAAACCGACTATCCTAGGCGCCGCTTCCGGTTGTGTTGCCGGTCTTGTTGCCATCACTCCGGCCGCTGGCTTTGTCAGCCTGATCCCCTCTCTTATCATCGGTTTGGCCGCAGGTATTATCTGCTTCCTCGCAGTTGCTGTAATCAAACCCAAACTTGGTTATGACGATTCGCTTGATGCTTTCGGCGTACACGGAATCGGTGGTACCTGGGGCGCTATTGCTACCGGTCTTTTTGCCTCCAAAGCCGTTAACCCGGCCGGTGCTAACGGTCTGTTCTACGGCAATGCCGGTCAGCTTACCACGCAGCTTATCGGGGTTGGTGTCAGCTGGGTATTCGCCGCCGTTATGACCTTCATTATTCTGAAAGTTATCGGCATGTTCATGGAAGTCCGCACCAATGCCGAACAGGAAGTCCAAGGCCTTGATATTACCGAACACGGCGAACGCGGTTATGCTTATCAGGACTTTATGACCGGCTCACCCATCAACTTTACCGCAGCCGTTAATCCGACTGCCAATGAAGCACTTGCCAAAAAGACTACCCTGGCATAAGGGATGACTCAATTAGCGCTGAAAATAAGGGGGAATTGCCATGAGACCAATAACCAAAATTGACATTATCACCCGTCCGGAAAAGCTGGAAGAGCTCAAAGAAGCTATGAAAAAAATCAACGTTACCGGCATGACGGTAACTCAGGTATACGGCTGCGGTCTTACCAAAGGTCACACCGAAGTTTACCGGGGCCAGGAATACAGCATCAATCTGGTGCCTAAAGTAAAAGTTGAGATTGTGGTCTGCGAAGTTCCGGTAGAACGGGTACTGGAGGCGGCGAAACAATCTTGCCGTACCGGCAAAATCGGCGATGGCAAAATCTTTGTTTACCCGGTTGCCAATGCGATCCGTATCCGTACCGGCGAGGAAGGCGATATCGCCATCATGGACCCGGCTGACATGCCGAAATAATTGAACGGTTAAACCCCGGAGCCGGTTAATAAAACTGACTCCGGGGTTTTTATTATGCAGGCTGCCGGCCGGCAGCCGCTGCTACCGATAGGAAATGGTTGTCAAATATCTTCCGATCGCTTACACTATAAGTAATTGTTAGTTCTCAGCGAGGAGGAACCTGCATGCAACCAATGACCAAAATTGATATCATTACCCGTCCGGAAAAACTGGAAGACCTGAAGGTAGCCATGAACAAGATCGGCGTAACCGGCATGACGGTAACCCAAGTGTACGGCTGCGGCCTGACCAAAGGCCATACCGAAGTTTACCGCGGCCAGGAGTACAGTGTTAATCTGGTGCCTAAAGTTAAAATCGAAATCGTGGTCTGTGAAGTTCCTGTCGAACGGGTGCTGGAAGCAGCCAAACTGGCCTGCCGTACCGGCAAGATCGGTGACGGCAAAATCTTTGTCTACCCAATTACCAATGCCATCCGCATTCGTACCGGCGAGGAAGGCGATATTGCCATCATGGACCCGGCTGACATGCCAAAATAAGGAGAAACGCTAATGGCCTCAGTGTTCATAACGAACGCTAAGGCCATTTTTTTATCAAAACACTTATTTCGCCGGTCAGAAAATACTGCCCGGGGAAAATCGCCCGGTTCCTTACGACCCGGCAAACGCTTCCGGATACAGCGTTTTAGCCAGTTGTTCGACACTGTCGGCCAGATGGAAGGTCGGACTGGAAACCAGTTTTTCATCGATAATATATATTTTCCCTTCCCGCACCGCCTTGATTTTATCAAAGCCCGGACGCTGCCTGATACTCTCCGGGGTTATTCCCGGGTTCATCGGCCCACGCTGCGCCAGGAAGGCATCGATTTCGTCGGCTTTCATGAGCAGCCGCTCACTGCCGTAGGCGGCAATACTGCTGGCGGTCTTTAGCGGCTGTGCATCGGCCGCGATGTTAATGCCGCCGGCCAGTTTAAGGATGGTTCCCGGCATACTGTCGGCGGTAATGGTGCGGTATTCCGTAGCCGTGGCTTCAAAATAAACGTGTTTCCGGGCCTCGACTTTGGCCAGACGCTCGGCGACCGCCTTTAGTTTAGCATGAAAAGCCGCCAGTTTGTCGGCCGCCTGCTGCTCCCGCCCGGTCAACGCCGCCAGTTTCTGGATGTAGCCGTCAAATTCATCAAATTTTTCGGGATAAAGAGAAACCACTTTAATGTTGGCCTGCTCCAGTGTCTTGACAAAGTCAGGATTGCTTTGCTTGATAAACGGTCTGATAATTACCAGATCGGGCTGCGCCGCCAATACTTTTTCAGGATCGGCCCGGTAATCAAATGCCGGCTTGTTCTTGGCGGCCGGATCTGTCTCGGTTGTGCTGACACCGATGATTTCTGCATCCAGGCCAAGAGCCAGCAGGTTTTCGGTGTGGGCTGAATACAGGGAGATAATCCGTTTGGCCGGTGCCTTCAGCACAATGGCCTGATTGGCATCATCGGTTATTTTTATGCTGCCGTCAGCGGCGCCAGCCGTCGGTTTGGCCGTACCGCAGCCAACGGCGGCTAATACGATTATAAAAATGACCAGAACCAGCCCTAACTTGCTTTTCATCGTTTATTTTCCCTCCATTTGCTTTGAAGGACCAAGGCGCAGCGCCCCGGTTCTCACAATCTATAGTTCGGAAAGCACGGCAAGTCCGGTTTCCCCGGCCCGGACAACCCGGATGTTGAATATCTCCCGGATAAGTTCCGGATTGAGTACGCCGGTGGCTTTGCCGTATTGCACCAGGTGCCCGGCTTTAAGCACTGCGGCGTCGGAACAAAAGGCACTGACCAAATTCAGATCATGGATAATGGATACTACCGTCAATCCCTGGCTGGCACACAATTCCCGCAGCAGGTTCAGGCATTTGATGCTGTAATAGATATCCATATTGGAAAAGGACTCATCAAGAAACAGTATTTCCGGTTGTTGCGCCAGGGCTTTGGCAAACAGCACCCGCTGGCGCTCGCCGCCGCTGAGCTCGGTAACCAGCCGGCCGGCGAAATCCAGCGTATCGGTAAGCTGCATGGCGTTTTCAATAATAGTCAGATCTTCCCTGCTAAGGCCCTGCAGTCTCGATTTAAACGGAGTCCGTCCCATCCCGACAATTTCCAGACAGGTATAGGGAAAACGGATATCCATATTCTGCGGCACAATAGCAATATGGCGGGCCAGTTCTTCAATCCGATAAGAACCGATATCCCGCCCCTTAAGCATTATAGTACCTGACGCCGCCTTAAGCTGGCCGGTGATAATATTCAGCAGTGTCGTTTTGCCGGAACCGTTTGGTCCGACAATACCGCAGAAGCTGCCTTGTCCGATGGCGAGACTGATGCCGTTGAGCACCGGTTTGGCCGCGTAGTTAAAATTTACGTTGTCTGTTTTTATCATAGTAACGCTCCTATTGCAGCGTCTTGTTGCGCAGCCGGAATATATAAACAAAAAAGGGGCCGCCCAGGAGGGTTGTCAGTACGCCAACCGGAATCTCGATGTTGCCGACAGAACGGCCAAAGGTGTCGGCCGTAAGCAGAAGGATGCCGCCGGTGAGGCCGCACAGCGGAATGAGCGCTTTGTTATCCGAGCCTGTCAGCATTCTGACCATATGCGGCACAATCAGGCCGACAAAACCAATAATGCCGCCGATGGCCACGCAGACTGCCGTAATCAGCGCCCCGGCCGCCAATAGGATAATCCGCAGGCGGGAAGCATTGACCCCCAGGCTGCGGGCTTCGCGATCGCCCAGGGAGACGATATTCAGGTCCCCGGCGTAATAGTAGCACAGAATACAGGCCGCCAGAAT
>JAEZQV010000141.1 GCA_023441125.1 Bacillota bacterium | reverse complement strand
ATGTAACTATTCCCGGCATAGGCTTCCCCCGGATACGCATACACACCCTGTAAATCCATACCCAGGAACTGCTGTAGCCACGCCCGGTGATTGCTGGCCGGCTTCAGGTCCGGAAACAGTTCCGGATAGAACCATTTTGCCAGATAACTGTTATATATACTGGGGTGAATGGAGCGGGTGTCTGTGGAAATAATATAGACCCGGCCGCTCTGTACCGCATTGATCTGCTGCCAGCCAGAACGGTTCATGATTTCCGCGCGCAATGCGGCCAGTGCCGCCGGATCGGTTACGCCATAACCGCTGCGGCAATATTCGCTGGTTATGTTCTTAATGATAATATCAGGATTTCTCGTAACCACGGCTTCCGGACTTACCTGCAGATTTTTGACAGGCGCGTCGGCAAAAATATTAATCCCGCCGCATTCCAGGATAGGGTCATGGGCCGGCTCCCGCTGGCTCTCCGCCTGATACGCCTGGTAAGATTCCAGATAGACCCGGACTTTTTCAGCCGGTTTGATCGTGCTGACCTTGTCATCGATATAAGCCAGATGTTCTTTTTCAAAGGCAATTAATTCTTCCGCCCGTTTTTCCCGGTGCAGTACTTTGCCTAACGTCCGCACTTCCTGTTCATATCTATCCGGCACAAAAAAATCCATTTGGACCAAGGGGATGCCCCGGGCCGCCAAGGCTTGTTCCATTTCCGGAAAGGAAAAGATCGCATAAGCCAGCACCAGATCCGGATTTACTGACAGAAGTTGCTCGATATTAGGCCTGCTTGACCGTCCCACATCCGGTACGTCAGGTACAAACAGTTTAAAATCCTCCCGCATTTTAGCATAATCGGCCATAGCAACAATCTCATCTCTGAGTCCAAAAGCCAGCAAGGCTTCCAGTCCATAAGCACCGCCAAGCCCGGCGATCCGGTGCGGCGGACTGGGAACTCCCACTTGCTTGCCTTTAGAATCGGTGATGATCAACGCTGCAGCCCGGGGAGCCATACCGGCCATATTCATTTTTTCCCGGCCTGAATGCAGCAAAGGGTAAACCAGTAACACCATTGCCGGCAGCAGCACAATAACCAGTCCAATTTTTAAATTTCTTTTCATGTTCAACCTCTACGATCGGCCACGCTGACTTAGCCGTATAACAAATTCGCATTATAATACAAAAAAACCATGCAAAGTAAACCTACCCGCTAAAATGCCGGTGATTTCACCTTCATGGTTTTCTTTTACAATAATTCAGTTAAATGAAGAACCAGGCAGCCCAAGCTAATACCAAGATCCTAACTGTCTTCGCTTAAATGTATAAAGCAGAACTTCAGTTCCTACACCTACTAAGTTATAGTTTACACACACTTCTTTTTTCTGTCAATTGAAATTTTCAGTACACAATTTAGAATATTGCGGTGCTTGCTACTCAATTTTTATTTAGAATTTCTCCCTTTAATGAAATAACGATCTTCTAAATCAATACTCTCTTCAATCTCGTAGCTGGTAGCTATAAACAATTCTTTTAAAGCCTCTGCAGGCGCCAAACGGTCATCTTTTACAACAGTACTGCCCTGGTGAACGGCGTTCACCTGCTCCCGGGAAATATCATGCATAATGACCAGCTTTCCGCCTAATCGCAGCATAGTCCGCATTTTAGCCAGGAAAAGCGGCTTGTCTTTGATATGCGGGAAAAAATTAAAGCAAATAACCGCATCAAATGCTTGGCCGGCTGAATAGTGCATAATATCGGCTACGGCAAATTCGATGCCGCCAAGCCTGCCATACTTTTCTTTGGCTATCGCCAGCATTTTGCTCGAAAAGTCGACAGCGGTAATGGTGCCGGCAGGGCCAATGACCTGCTTTAAAAATGGCAGCAATACGCCGGTGCCGCTGCCGGCGTCCAATACCCTGGCGCCGGGAGTCAGGCCGATCAGTTCCACCAACTGGCCGATCTTCCGGACATCCGGGGCCCGCGTCTCATCCCATTGCGTAGCGATTGTATCAAAGAATTCCTGTTCACGATTCATAGGATCACATCCTTACTGTCCCGGTAGCTTCCAGCTTTTTTATGAGCAGCGGAACGAAGACGAACTGAATTACCATTCCCGGAATACCGGTAGTCGTAACACCGGTGACATACGCCATCGGGTTCATTATAATGCCAAATAGACCGGCAAGACAAGCAACCACGGCCAAAGCCGCCATACGTCCCGCAATCATGGCCGCGGCAAGAGCAAGCACCAAGGGCAGTTGACGCTTTTTATACAGATACCCGGCCACAGCCCCATAAACGCCTAATTCCGTTATCATTATCGGCAACATGGGCAACAGGGGCGGCATACCGGTCAGGACACTGCTGAGCACCGGCGTAAGAACACCGGTTGTTAGCCCGCCTTTTATGCCCAAGAGCAAGCCAGCCATAAATACCGGTATATGCATGGGTAAAAACACCGAACCGGCGGCACCGCCGCCCACTAGGTGAAAAACAATGGGCAGGGTTAACCCCAGCGCAATAAAAAGGGCAATATAAATCAGCTTCCGTGTATAAGTCATAATATACCTCTTGCCTGCATGAAATTGCTTATATTTTCTGGGTCAGGCTGACATAGTACGAACGCCCGGGCATCGGATAACCAACTTCTTCAACATATTGCTTGGCAAAAATATTATCCACATAAAAGCTCAGGCTTCTTGTCTTGTCCAGTGCTCTGACAATGGCCAGGTTATGGATGGTATAGCTGCCAATGGTGTTTACCGCATTATTTTCCCAGGCCTTTTGCTGGCCGGTAAAATTCACACTGTATCTCACCTGCCAGGGCTTGGCATCATATTGATACGCAAGTGAGGCTTTATGGCGCGGGCTGTAATCCAGTTCGTTAATCAAACCGGCATCGTGGCGGATTGCTCCCTCTTTGGCCGTATGCTGATTGGTATAATTCAGGATGATCCGGTTGGACTCATTCAGCTTGTAGACATTCTCCCACTCAGCCCCCCATACCTTGGCCTGGTCAACGTTATAGCAGAAAAACGGAAACGAATGCTGAAAGTTAATATAGTCATCGATATCCTGGTAATACAGCGTAACTTTGGTGCTGTATTTGTCACTGATATGTTGTTCAATGCCCGTCTCATAGCTGTAGCCTTTTTCCGGTTTGATCTGCCGCTGATAGCCCGGATTGGCGTTGCCGGCCATCATGGCCTGGTTATAGTTCTGCGACCACCAGTAGTATTCCGCCATGGACGGCGAACGCCATAGCCGGTTTACCGAGACAAAGGTGTTGGTTTTATCATTGTTACGGAAGGACAGACTGAGCTTGGGCGAAAGCGCGTCGTCATCGTAATCACGCATGGCCGCGGCCCGGCTGTCATCGCGGCCGGCCGACAAACGGTCATACCGCAGCCCAAAATAGGCCGACCATCTGTCGTCCAGTTTCCAGCTGTCATCCACATAGGCTCCCCACAGGTCAATCTTTTGGGAGGGATAGATCTGATCGGTACTGCCGGCCGGCCTGATAGCATAACCGCCATACCCGTAGCGCAGGCGCTTATAGTCACTGCCATAGCCGATGGTATGCCCGTCGACTTTGGTCTGACCGGCAAAGCCAATGCTGTCGGATTTGTCACTGACGATGGTACGGTCCATATCTATCGCCGTACCGGCGGCATTAAGATTTACCTCACGCCGTTTCTCATCGTTTTTCCAGTAATCCAGCTGCCAGAAACCGGTTGCCGTTTTATGCCGGTAGGCAAAGTCATAATAGGTATTATCCTTTTCCCAGTAAGCACCGGGGTTAAGTGTATATGGTGCATGAGGCTGGGGGAACGATGGGGCCGGCGACAAACTTTCACCGGCGCTGACCGGATACCGCGGATCGTAGTTTCCCGCCGTATTTTCAAGAATATACCCGCGTTTGGCTTCGGTACGGTTTATCCCGACGGCGATGTTGTCGTCTTGCGTTAGATCATAATTCATCCGCAGGCCAAACTGTTTGGCATCATAGTCATTATTGCGCAGATAAGCATCGGCACCGGTCTTATTGGCGATAATGTTAAAATCGAGTTTTCCGGCCGAGCCGCTGTAATTGAATAAATAATCATACCGGCCATTGCTGCCTGACAGCAGATTGATCTCCCCGCCGTTGACGCCTTTATCCCGGGTAATAATGTTAATAACTCCGCCTAAGGTATTGCCGTGCGCGGCTGATTTGCCGCCTTTGATAATCTGGATTTTTTCCACGGTGTTGAGCGGAATGGTTGTCCAATCTACATATTGTCCGCCCATAACCCCGGCGGAATTAATCTGCCGGCCATTCAAAAGAATCGTATACCGCCGGGCATCAAAACCCCGCAGTTTGATAGTACTGTCCTGGTTGTCCCCGGCCAGGGCGCGCTGCTGGACATCAATGCCGGCCGAACTGCGTAAAAGCTCGGGAATAGTGGCAGCTTTGCCCGGACTCACGGTTTTCACATTGATTGTGGTATCGGCCTTATCCGGGCTGTCGGCATCCGCCTGAATGATGATTTCCTCCAGATTATAGATCGGCGCATCGTCAGCCATGACCATGACCGGCATACCTGCCAGCAGTACGCCGGCAGCAACAGCCGCAGCAAGCATTCTTCCTTTAATCTTCATTTCCTCTCCTCCATCATCAACGTATCACAGGCCTTACAGTTTCACTGGCATACTTGTATTGCTTGAACATCCCTCCCGCATAAACAAAAAAGGTATGAAGACCCGCAGGCGCCCAACGCGCCCCAAAGGCTTCATACCTTAATCGACAATTTGCAATTAATGCTCGCACCGAATACTTTGTAAGAGTTTTCACAACCCTGCTTCCAGGGTTAATTTTACACTACTGGGAAGGTTTTGTAAATACTAAAGATATAATTAACATTTTAACCAAAGGCCCAGTCCAAATCCCGCTCTTTTTCCAAATATACGTGGTTTTTCGCCGCCGTGGTGCTCAAATTATAAGAAAGCTGGCTGAGGCAGGAAGTTACATTGATCTGACTTAAAGCAACCGTGTCCGGCACGGTTACGGATGAAGCGGAAAAGCTGGCAATTCCTTTAATACCGGCTTTGACCAGCATATTGGCAACCTGCTGCGTTTTGTCAGGCGGCACTGCAATCAGGCCAATGGCTATGTCCTGGGACTTTATTATTTGCCCTGCATTTCGCAGGGAATGTACCGGCAGGTTCAGGCCGGGAAGCACGCTCCCGTGATTTTTTCTGTCCAGATCGATCGCTGCTGTAATGATAAACCCGGGCGGCAGCAATTCATAATAGCTGCCGGGGCCTGTAAACGGCAGTCCCCTGCCGACCAGTACCGTGTTCCAGACGGTAGTATAGCCAAGAATTGCACCGATCCAGGACATTAGATAATCGATTTCATAACCAACCCCCTTCGTGCCGAAGCCGCCGAAGTAAGCCAGATCCCGGCGGATAACCGAAGAGGCGACGCCGGTCCGCCGGCCTAATCGCGTAGAGGCGCAAACTAATTCGCCGTCGTCTTTCATTTTCTGCAAGGCACTATAGTAAACTGCCAGGCGGGCGATCGTGAGTCTGGATACCGCTTCCCGCGCTATAGCCATGTTAAACCAACTCCTAACATAAATATTCAAAGTAAAATAAAAGGGCATGAAGCGGCGATAATACCGTCGGCTTCATACCCACTGTTACCCAGGTTATAAAATTATCCTTAATTCAGCCTGAATACCACCGACAGCGTCGTAAAGCACCGGACCGCCTGGCCGCTGGCCGCTTCCTGCGCCGGTACAAACCGCCATGTGCGGACCGCCTGCAAAGCTGCATCGTCAAGTGATTGCCGGCCTGATGAACGCGCCAGCTGCACTTCACCGGGACGGCCGTTTTCCAGGACTTCGATTTTCACGCCGACTGTGCCGCTAAAGCCGTCTCGCCGGGCATCTTCCGGGTATTCCGGTTCAACCTTGCTTAAAATGCGCGGCGCCGATATCTGTTTCGTACCGGCGGTTGCTGTCGGGCCGGCGCCAACGGCAGCGACGGCCGGCACAGCGTTATCGCCGGAACCGGCGTCCGCTGCCGGCACTGCCGTTGCCGGGCTGTAACTGTCGGCAACAGCATCACGGGCGACGGTGCTTACTCTGGGCTGGGGAACAGGGGAAGCCTGCACAGGCTGCGCCGGCGGAGGGGTTGCCGGCGGTACGGAAACCGGCACAGCAGCAGCCGGCTCCGGTAATGCCGCATTGCTAATAAGCTCCATTTCGATCGTCTCCGGTTCGGCCGCTTGGCTGAAGAGGCCGCCGCTCAGCCAGCCGGCTCCCAGCAGAATAAAGCAGTGAATGAGGCACGAAGCTACGACCGCGCGTCGCCAGTATAATTGCGCCGGCATGCCGCTCACCTCTGGGCCTGTTCGGTAGCCACCGCTACCTTTTTTATCCCTAAACCCTTAAGCTCATCCAGGATCATTACTACCCGCCCGTACGCGGCCTCTTTGTCGGCCCGCAGAATAAAAGCAGTATCGCTTTGGCGGGCGATCTGGGCCTGTATCCGTTTTTTAAACAACTCGGCCGGTATTTGCTCCTGATCAACGTAGATCGCACCGTCTTTGGCGATGGTAATGGCTACATTTTTGGCCAGGTCTGACTGGGCGGCGCTGGCTTGCGGCAGGTTGACCGGCATGGTGCGCTGCTCGACCATGTACAAGGTGCTCATCATAAAAAATACCAGCAGAAAAAAAATGATATCGATCATGGGAATAATCATCAGTTTCGGCTGCCGTTCTATTCTCAAACTACGCAGTTTCACGGCGGTCACTCCGTCTCTTGGCTTCGGCTAACAGCGCGCCGCACTCTTCCATGCCGGTAACAATGCTATCCAGCCAGTGGCTGTAGCAGGTATGAACAATGAGCGCCGTGACAGCGACACAAAGCCCGGTCGCCGTAGCTACCAGCGCTTCCCCGACCCCGCCGGTAATGGCATAGGGCTGTCCGGCTTTAAGAGACATGATACTAAAAGAGGATATCATCCCGATAACTGTGCCAAGCAAGCCCAACAGCGGTGCCATGGTAACAATCGCATCAAGATAGCCCAACCGATTTCTTAATTTTGCGGCAGCCTGAGCGGCAGTACTGGTCATCGTGCTCTCCAAATCGCAGGCATCAAAACGGATGTTGTGTAACCCATTCGCCAGCATAACTGCCGTAACACCGCCAGCACCTTCACACACGCTGCGGGCCCCTTCCCAATCATAGCGTGCAAGCCTGGGTTCCAGTTCCGGCAATAGACTGGTTATATCGGTTGCTGCTTTTTTAAAATACAGGTAGCGTTCGACAGCAATGGCAATTACCATTAAAGAGCATATAAGCAATGGATACATGACAAAGCCGCCTTTTTGGAAAAGTTCAATACTGCTGATAATAAGTTCCATAATCTCCTCCAGCATATTAGTTCTGACCGGTCCTTATTGTTAGCCTTATCACCTCCGCGGACAAATAAAAACGGGCATGAAAACCTGCGGGAAAACTTCACGTTCTCCTTCAAGGTTTCATGCCCTAATCATTCGCTGCAATATTAAAAAATCTATCTAACGCTTACTATTATGTAAGAGTTTTCACAACCCTTGTATCAGTTTTTATTGTACTCTATGAACCAAACTTTGTAAATAGCGAAATTTTTCAGACGTCGCTCCTTGTTCCCAAAACATGCCGGTCATAAAACTGTACGGGCTGACAATGCTATCAATAAGGATGAATAGGAAAGGACGGCTGTTATGACCGCCATGCTCGAATATGCTTTGCGAACGGTACTCGCTTTTGCACTCATCCTGTTTGTCAGCCGCACACTGGACCGGAAAGAGCCCGCCGCCCTCACTTTGTTCGATTTTGCCGGCACGGCTGCTTTCGGGGTACTGGCCATCGGCACTTTGGTTATGCAAACTGTGGACGTAAAACTGGGCGGAACGGCGCTGGCGATCTGGATTGCCTGCCTCCTGGCCGGCAAAGCGCTAAACGGCCTGGGGCAGCCGGCCCCTAAGTATCTTGAAACAGAGCCGGTGATGGTGATTCATAATGGCCGGATTCTGGAGGCCGGGTTGACCAAAACCAGTTATCACATTAACAGTCTGTTGGAACAGCTC
>JAEZQV010000135.1 GCA_023441125.1 Bacillota bacterium | reverse complement strand
ATCAGGTAATACGGGGTAGCAATTTTCATTTCACAAACTCCTATTATGATATCAAAATAGCCACCTCGCCCCATTCAACCCTGGCGGATTCGAAGAGAACAAAGCAGCAGCAAGTAGAAATTTGAGTACCCTTATCGACCAAGAGTATGACATCACCGGCCGGCGGTTTTGCGTCCTATAATTTTTCTACGACACTAATAATAGCAAAATCGAGCTGATTTGTCGATTATTCTTTAAAAACAATCGAAAATTCCTGCAAAATATCATTTTTCGCTGCTATGATATGTTTTACTAATTCTAATTCAAAACCAACTTTCCTTGTAGCCTGAATTATTTTTAAGTTAATTTTCGGTAAATTACCCGATCTAGCCTGAATTCTCCTGTATAATTTATGTTAGAATCTGCAATTGTACTTCGCATACTTCTCCCGAAACGGTCTATTATACTCAGCAATCAGGAAAGGATGAGTTATGTGCTTGAAAAGTCGGTGGGAGAGCTTAAAACAGGAATGGTCCTTGCCAAAACGGTCTATTGTTACACCTCGCAATCTTTGCTGCTAAAAGAAGGCTCGGTCCTTTCCGAGGGTATGATTGCCACGCTGAGAACTCGCAATATCTCCTCGGTTTGGATTGCGGAACCCTATACGCTCATGATTGATCCCCGGGAAGCTATTGCCGATGAACTAAAAAAGCTCTTATTAAAAAGAATAACTACTTATGCGCCCGGAAAACCGGAGGCAAACACTTCCGATGAAATGGTAAACATTTCAAAAAAAGCAAAAAAAGTCGCCTTGCGCATTGTCGAAAATCCTGAAATAGTGAATCTCTGTATGGAAATGAAATTAATGAACAGTAAGCTGCTTTATCATCACGGCGTTAATACCTGTGCTCTCGCCTTGCTGGTCTCCGGGGTTATGACGTTTGGCGAAGCCAATATGGAGGTAATAGGCACAGCGGCTTTACTCCATGATCTAGGTTGCTGCGAAATGGTTCAACTGATCGGCAATAAACAGCGAACCCCTCATGAAGAATTGCTCTGGCAAGAACATCCTCGCTATGGCTACCACCGGGCCAAAGAGCGGAATTTCCGCGAGGAAATTTGCGAGATCATTCTGCATCATCATGAAAATTGGGATGGCTCCGGCTATCCGGGTAAACTGCCTGATGAAAAGATTCCTATGGGCGCTTGCATTATCAGTGTGTGCGAAAAATATGACCGGCTTATCCGTCAGGAAAACTATCAAAACTATCAGGCAATCGAATATATCTATGGTACCGGCGGGATCTACCTTAATCCAGCCGTTGTCAATGCCATGTGTGATAATCTGGCTGTTTATCCGCTGGGGTCTTTAGTCCGCCTGTCCACCAACGAAGTAGGCGTTGTGTCGAATGTACGTAAAAATAAAGGACCGCGCCCTGTTGTGCGTGTCTGCTTCAACAAATTAAACAAGCCTTACACTCATCCCAAAGAAGTCGACCTGGGCAAGGAACTGACTGTTTTTATCAAGGAAATTCTCTGATTCAAGCATCGCCCGCGGCAACCTTTCACATTTACTGGGGTATCACAATAATCTTGACCGGCAGATTGGATGCTCCCGGCGGGCTGAACGTAAAGGACAGTGGGTCGCCGCTGTCATAAGTGCCTAAGAAGGCAAAATCTTTATATTTATTTTCACCAAAATATACCCTGCCCTGGGGTGTCCTTACCGGACTCCAGTTGACGCCGGGATGATTTATACCGATGGCGCCGGCATAGCAGCCGCCCAGCGGCGCAAGATAATAAGAAATCCGGCCGCCGGTCTTCGAGGGCATCAATACCTGATATAACACGCCATAATTTCCGTAATTAACCACCGGCGATGTATCAGTGGCATCGATGCCCTGCAGGTACACGTCAATCTGATTATCCGCCAGCGTTACCCCCACCACCCCGTCCGCATTCGGGTCATACACCCTGAGCGGCGAGATTTTTCGGTTGGCGCCTGCGAAGGTACCGCGCAGCCGCCACTGGTCGGCCGGCAGAACAGCTGCCGTCCGGGCGAAGCTCCTGCTGTCCTCGGTAACCGGCAGCATCATAACTTTGACGGTTGTCGGCTTGTCGACCGTCAGGTCATAAATTCCATGAATGAGCATATTGGGCAGCATCGCCGACTGGCTGATGCTGGCGGACAGCGGCACGACCGCCCCTGGCGGAATCGTAAGCTGATAAAACTCTTTACTGGCGAGATAGCCGGTCTGGGTTTCTTTACCGATCGCCAGCCAGTCGTATCCCGGTCCACCCAGGCTGGCCTGGCTGACAGTCACATGCGCGGCCTCACGGCCGTTATTTGCCAAAAGCACGTCCAGCTTCTTGACCTCATTCGATGCATTGACATGATAGAAAAAAAGGCGCACAGGTCCTTCCACTTTATCCTGGTATAAGACGCCATCGCCGCTTACCATCTCCGGACTATCGGAAAGCAGCAGTTTCCCCCCCAGCGACGTGTTTGTAACTTCCCATTCCGGCAGATTTTCCATCTCCAGACCGGCAGGTCCTCCGGCGGCCAAAGTCACGGCCGCATGTGTCAGACTAACCAGCAACATAATAACAAGAATCCTTGCTGCGTATTGCATTTACAACCTCCAACAGATACCCTATGAATTTGCCAATCCCGTTCCCGCTCTAATAGAAAAATCCTGCAAGGGTTCAGCCGCCTGCAGGATTTTGTCATATTTATATACCGGTCTGCCCTTTGTTTCTGACCAGCTGCATAGCCTCAGAGTAGTCTTATTGTTTGAGCGGTACTGTGACAAAAACCTTGGTACCTTTCCCCTTTTCTGATTTTATACTAAGTTCTCCCCGCAGGAGGTTAATCCGCTCCCTCATCCCCATCAGGCCGAAGCTTTCATTGCCGACCGATTCGGCAGAATCAAACCCCTGGCCGTCATCCTCAATTACTGCCGATACCACACTGTCCCGAAAATCAATACGCACCCAGACATTGACCGCCTTCGAATGTTTTTCCACATTGTTAAGCGCTTCCTGAATGATGCGGAACAAACCAATCTCAATATGGGTGTCCAGCCGTTTCTCCTCACCCAGAATTTTAACTTCCGAAAAAATGTCACTGCGTTCCTTGATCGTCTCGAGTACGCGCCGGATAGTGGGCACCAGTCCCAGATCATCCAGCGTCATCGGCCTGAGGTCAAAGATGATCTTGCGCGTCTCTCTAAGAGCCGCCCGGACCTGTTCCCGCAAGTCGGAAAGCTCCTGCTTGGCCCGGACTATATCCGTTTCTATCAACCGTTCGCATACCTCGGCCCGAAAGACAATATTAGCCATGGCTTGCGCCGGACCGTCGTGTATTTCCCGGGCCACGCGCCGCCGTTCTTCTTCCTGCGCCTTAATGATCTTGGCACCAAAAACCTGACTGGCCTGCAGTGACTCAATCTGATTCATAACCGTGCCCATTTGACTGCCTAAATAGCCCAATACGGCGCCCACTTGCGAAACCAGATTCTCCGCTTTTTCCACAGTATTTTTCAGCGCTTTTAGCCGCAATTCAAAATCATCCCGCTGGCGGCGTAAATTTTGTTCCTGCAGCCTGGCCATAGCCAGTTCGAGCTGGACGTTGCTGGTGTCCTCATAAGCCGCCTTGATATCGGCCTCTGTATATTGCCGGAAATTGCGGCTTACTTCCATCAGTCTGAGCCGGGACCGGCGTTCCCTTTTTTCCAGTTCGTCCACCTTGAAAATAATATCAGCCGTTTCCTGTTTGGTGCGCTCGACATCCTGACGGATTTTTTCCGCTTCGACCCGAGCCGCCTCATATATGTCAAATATTTGCGTTTTACTTTTTTCAACCGCGGCAATGGTATGTTTGATAATTTTATCCAAAGCCTTGGCATCAAGGTTTTTCATCCTGTCACCACTCTTGCTATCCATGATTATAAAGCACATTCGCCATATTTGGCACATATCCTGCTGGCCCGCTGATAAAGGAAGAGGATTTATGCCGCCCCCGGTCAAGAGCATTGGCATAAAAAAGAGTGGAATTTTTCCACTCTCGCTTGCGCCTGCTATCTTAAAGCGGTTGCCTTTATCAGCTTGACTAACTAAACAGACGTTTTAAAAGTTCAGTAATACCAAGCAGGGAAATTTCCTGTTCCTGCTCCTGCCAGCCGCTGCCGGCCACCATATGCGCCAAGTCAAATAAACTTTGCGCCACCGGTGTTTCAGGGTGGCTTACGATAAAAGGCAGCCCGCGGTTAACTGAGGTCACTACCACTTTCCCGTCACTCGGAATTGTCGCCGCGAATTTATACCACATACCGGCCTCGATTTCGTCGATAGTAATACCCGGTTCGGTTGTATTGGCTCTGTTAAGAATTACTTTTACCTTATCCTGGTCATAGCCCAGCGAGGCCATACTTTCCAAACACAGTTTAACATTTTTTATCGTCGGCAAATCCATGGCCGCCACCACCAGCACAATATCGGCGGCGTCCAGCGCGGCCAGCATGTTTTCCGAAAAAGCCGGGGCCGTATCAATAATGGTGTATTTAAACTTGGCCCGCATAGCCGTAAAAACAGCCGCCAAATGGCTGGCGGTAATGGTTTCAGCCTGTTCCGGACGCAGCGGAGCAGGCAACAGCCATATATTCCGGTTAAAACGCGACAAATATTTTTCCAGGACGAAGCCGTCCGGCTTACGGCTATCACGCACCAAGTCAACAATGGTACACTGCGGGCTGAGGTTTAAAAACAGAGCGGCGTCACCGAATTGCAAATTGGCATCGACTATGCCGACCGGGGAATCGGTTTGCTCGGCCAGCGCTACGGCTAAGTTTACAGCAATGGTTGTCTTGCCAATTCCGCCTTTGGTGCTGAATACCGTAATAATCTTCCCCGGCTCAGCTTGCTCCGCCGGGGAGCAAGCAAGCGTACGCTGCCGGCCGGCGTGGGCAAAACCCCGTTTCACGGCCTGCAGCAATTCATCGGTACTAAAAGGCTTGATCAAATAATCCTGGGCCCCGGCCGCCATGGCTTGCTGTTTATATTCTGGTTCACCCTGCACACTCATCATAATGATGCAGGCATATGGATTTTCGGCAAGCACCTGCTCGGCTGCCGTAATCCCGTCCATAGCCGGCATATTAATATCCATGAGAATAACGTCGGGCCGCAGTATTTTTACCTTTTGCACGGCTTCCACACCGGATGCCGCCTGACCGATCACCACGATAGCCGGCTCAAAGGCCAGCAGTTTGCAGATATTTTCCCGGGTTGCCGTTATATCGTCCACAATCAGTACTTTGATTTCTTCGGGCATCACACTTACCCCCTACCTGGGTTTCTCAAAGCCTTTCGGTAATGTTACTTAAATTTTATCTGCAAATGGAGCGAAAAACTACCGGGGAAATTCTCCTATTTCTTTAGGACATATCGTCAAAACAGTTCACTCTACAGGACTTTTGACCTATCACAGCCATTTCCTGTTCCGGAAGTACCGGATCATAACCAGGCTTATTACCAGCATGACCGCTAAAATCAGCGGATAGCCGTACTGCCATTTCAGTTCAGGCATATAATCAAAGTTCATGCCGTATACCCCGGCAATAAAAGTAAGCGGAATAAAAATGGTCGATATAATTGTCAGCATCTTCATGACCTCGCTCATACGGTTGCTGACACTGGACAAATAAATATCCAGCATGCCGGAGAGCATATCCCGGTAAATTTCAACTGTTTCAATGACCTGGATAATATGATCATATATATCCCGCAAGTAAATCAGCGTTGTTTCGCGGATATGCGCCGACTCGCCGCGTTCCAGCGCACTGACCAGTTCCCGCACCGGCCAAACCGACTTGCGCATAAACAGCATGTTTTGTTTGAGGGCATGCAGCTCATGCAATAATTCCGGCTGCGGCTGAACGGCAATTTTGTCTTCCAGCGTTTCGATTTTCTCGCCTAAGTGTTCCAATACCAGAAAATAATGGTCTACCACGCTGTCGAGCAGAGCATACAGCAAGTAATCGGCCCCCAGTCTGGCCAGCTTGCCTCGCCTGCTTTTAATCCGCTCGGATACATTGCGGAAAACATCCCGCTCTTCCGGCAGACTTTCTAAAAATGAAATGAGATAATTCGGCCCAAGAATAAAGCTGATTTGCTCCGAATCATAGTCGATGGTGCCGTCGTTTACGGCCAACGCTTTGACAATAACGCAGAGATAGTCGCCGTAATCACCATATTTGGGACGTTGGTTGGTATGCAGAATGTCTTCCAGCACCAGTGGATGAATGGAAAACTGCCGGCCAATTTCTTCGACACCCGGGGAGGTAAGCCCCCGGACCTGGATCCAGGTAACTCCGGGCTTAGCGGCCAGTTCCGCCAAGTCAGCAATGGCAACATCATTTGTTTCTGAAAAAATATCCTCATTGTAATGAATGACACTGATATGGGCTTTGTCCGCGCGCATATCACCGGCATGCAGCAAAGTACCAGGCGGCAGGCCAACTTTGGCCGCCAGGTTTTTCGTAATTTTCGCCATAAAGCACCTCATGCATAAAAGAATATCAGAAGGGTATTCTCCCTTCTGACATAGCTTCCCTGCAATACAGCCAACTGTATTTCCCGCCCTGTTGGCAACTGCTGTAATTATTTTAGAAGACCGTACTTTTGCAGCTTCTGATAAAAGCCGGAACGATGGATGCCAAGTATCCTGGCGGCTTTGCTTTTGTTGCCGCCGGCGGCCGTCAGCGCCCGCATAATGGCCTGCTTTTCGGCATCTTCTTTGATATCGGCTAAGTCGTGGGAATTGGCTGCAAGCGTCATTTCATCCTTGGCCTTAGTAGCTTTCTTGACGATATGCGGCAAATGTTCCGGCGCAATCATAATTTCATCATCCATCAAATTGATGGTGCGCTCCAGCACATTTTCCAGCTCCCGTACATTGCCGGGCCAGTTGTACTGCATTAACAACGCTAATGCCTCCGGCGTGATGCCCTCCACCCAATGCTCCACCTGATTATTGATCTTGTTGAGCAGCATTTCGCACAGAACGGGAATGTCCTCGATTCGGTCCCGTAACGGAGGGATATTGAGGGTAAATATATTCAGCCGGTAATATAAATCCTGCCGGAATTGATTGTCTGCAATCATCGTCTCCAAATCACGGTTGGTTGCTGCGATAATGCGGATATCCAGTTTCGTGGTCTTGGTTCCGCCCAACCGCTCCAATTCCCGTTCCTGCAGCACCCGCAAGAGTTTGACCTGCATCGCCAGCGGCATTTCCCCGATCTCATCCAGAAAGATGGTGCCGCCGTTGGCCAATTCGAACTTGCCTGGCTTGCCGCCTTTACGCGCGCCGGTAAAGGCCCCTTCCTCATAGCCGAATAGCTCGGCTTCCAATAATTGTTCCGGCAGCGCCGCGCAATTGACTTTGATAAAGGGACCATGCCGCCGCTGGCTGGCATTATGCACAGCATGGGCAAATAATTCTTTGCCGGTGCCGCTTTCTCCCAGGATCAGCACGGTGGAAGTCCCTCTGGCCGCTTTGGCGGCCACTTCCCGCAGCCACTTCATCTTATCGCTGTTGCCGACAATGTTGTCAAAAGTATACTTGCCGCCATAGGCTTTATATAATTCTTCCTTATAATATTCCAGTTCCGATTCCAGTTTCCTGATTTTACCGGCCAGCGATTTCAGTTCTTTAATATCTTTAAACACTACGTTACCGACAGCGCCAATGACTTCGCCGTCTTTGACGATGGGAATGCGGGTGACAACACAGGTATTGTTCTGGATCTTCTGGATGTCGGTGACCTCGGCCTTACCTTCCTGGGCCACAAAATGCATCCGGGTATTCGGAATTACGTCAGCTACATGCTTGCCTACCACGGCATTGGTATCAAGAGCCAGAAATTCACCGTAGGCCTTATTCATCATCGTGATATAACCGGCCTTATCCACAACCACAATCCCTTCCTGCAAGCTTTCCAGAATGGATTCCAGCGTGCTTTTCAGGCGTTTTATATCCTCGAGCTGGGTAACTACCTCATTAAATTCCGTTATATCCTGAAATATGGCAACCGCACCGACAAGGATTTTGTCCTTGATAATCGGCGTTCGGCTTGTTAAAATTTCGCATTTGCCCACATTCTGGCGCTGATTAATCTCAGCCACGCCTGTTTTCATAACGCGGAGTAATCCTGTATTCGGAATTGCATCATCCACCATTTTGCCGATGACAGTTTCCGCGTTAAGGCTGCTGATCCGCTCAGCAGCAGTATTAAAAAAAGTGATAATACCACGGGAGTTGACTACGACTACCCCATTGCAGACCGAATCAAGTACAACCCGCATTGCCGTCGTATCGGTCGGCGAGAATGCTTCGATCAAATCCTTTTCTTCCGTATTTTGCATCCCGAGACCTCCTGTCCATATCTTCCCAAAGCACATACTACGCCTATTATAGACAATTATAGAACGTGTCCATGTGACTGTCTACAGAAAAAGTCATAAGAATGACAAAATTAGCATAATCCCGGGCACAGGAAGACACATAAAAAAAACGATAACGCGGCAGCTTATCGCCGCGTTATCGTTTGTAATTAACCGGCTAATCACCGGGAAGCAATATGGTTACAGCGTGCAGGCGCCGTCAACGCTAAGCACCGTGCCGTTAATAAATTTGGCGTCATCGGAAGCCAGGAAGGCAAAGGCGGCGGCGATCTCTTCCGGTTCACCCAGCCGGCCGGCCGGAACCTTGATTAATATTTTTTCGTTTAATACTTGTTCAGGAATCTTTTTAACCATTTCCGTAGCGATGAAGCCCGGGGCCACACAATTAAACCGCAGGCCGTTTTTAGCCATTTCTTTGGCCCAGGATTTAGTCATGCCGATAACACCCCATTTGGAAGCGGCATAGTTGGTCTGACCCAGGTTGCCGTAAATACCGACGACCGAAGAAGTTGTCAGCACAACGCCGGCCTTCTGTGCCAGCATGTGCGGCAATACGGCCGAGGTGCAATTGAATACGCCCGTCAGGTTGACGTTGATGACCGCATCCCAGGCTTCTTTGGTCATTTTTTTCATCATCGCATCCTTGGTTATACCGGCATTGTTGATAAGCACATCCACTCTGCCGAATACTTCTATCGTCTTAGCCACCATGGCCTGGACACTGTCCGGGTCGGTAACATTCACCTGCACATAAATCGCTTGTACACCTTTAGCCTGCACTTCAGCAACCGCAGCCGTGCCGTCCGCAAAATCACCAATAACAATATTGGCGCCCTCTTCAGCGAAGCGCAGCGCGGTTGCCTTGCCGATGCCGCTTGCGGCGCCAGTAATGATTACTACCTTGTCTTTCAAACCCTTCATCGAAAATACCTCCCCGTTTTAAATAAAGCCCCTGTCAGAAATCATGGTTGGGTTTAACATCGTTTATAAGTATGTTGCAAAAACCATGCCAATATCCCCCCACCGCAGAATAGCAGCCGGATAATGTCAGCCAGCAGCTGCCGCTAAAACCAGCCGCCGCATACCTAGACAATGTCATGTCTTACTTCATACACACATTGTCTATTTATATGTACAATCAGCCCGTTTATTTTTTAGGACACCAACTCCTATAAGCTCCTCCCATAAGACAGAAAATAATGACTTTCCTTACTTTTTGGCGCTGCCGCGCCCTTGGCATGATACTTGCTTATAAAATTACTTGAAATGTGCACTATTAAGAAAGGAGGTTAGTGCAATAATAAAGAAAACACGGCTTACACTGCGTTTATGCGCCAAAGAAGCCCTGTTGCCTTTAGCCGGCGGAAAATAATGCTTTCTGTCAGGAACGCAGGCTTGATTTGTTCTCAAGCCCTGCCGGACACCCGCTCCGGGGTATAGCCATTCTGCTGCTTAGCAAAAAAAATAAAGCTTTGCTGATAATATAGCGGAATGCGTTGATACTATAAAAACATTCTAATTATTTTAGGAGGTTATTAAATGGAAGTAATCGGCATTCTCCTTAGTTTATTCCTGCTTATGTTCTTTGCCTATCGCGGTTTCTCTGTAATTTTATTTGCCCCTGTTTTTGCTCTACTTGCCGCCTCCCTGTCCGGCCTTGCCCTCATGCCGGCCTATACCGAACTATTCATGGCTAAAGCAGTTACTTACATTAAATCCTTTTTCCCGGTATTCCTCTTAGGTGCTGTTTTCGGCAAAATGATGGAAGACACCGGTCTGGCCAAGGGCATTGCCCAAGCCATTATTAAAGGTTTGGGCAAAGACCGCGCCATTCTCTCCATTGTTTTGGCGGGTTGTGTGCTTACCTACGGCGGCGTCAGCCTGTTTGTCGTTGTGTTTGCCATCTATCCTTTTGCCTCGGCATTATTTAAAGAAGCCGATATTCCCAAGCGCTTGCTGCCGGCCACCATTGCGCTCGGTGCCTTTACCGCCACGATGGACAGCCTCCCCGGCACACCGCAGATTCAGAACCTGATTCCTACCAACTTTTTCGGTACCAATATTTATGCTGCGCCCATTCTTGGTCTGTTAGGCGGTTTTTCAATTTTGGGACTTGGCATTCTGTGGCTGGAGCATCGCCGGAAGCAGGCTGCCGCCAGAGGAGAAGGGTACGGCAATCACACCCTCAATGAGCCGGAAATTAAAACCGAAACCAAACTGCCCTCCTGGCAGCTGGCGGTTCTGCCGCTGTTAGCCGTGCTGGTGGTTAACTTCCTGATGACCAATGTATTCACCTGGAATCCTGAACTCTTAGAGCCTTTTAAAGCTATGAAACTGCCGCTGACGGCAGCCTCTGTCAAAAACGTTATCAGTATCTGGGCTTTAATTATTGCGCTTGTTACCGGCATTGCCCTGGCTATTGCCCTGGGGTACCGCAACCTTGGCTCTTCCGGCATGCTGGCAAAATCGCTTAACGCCGGCGCCATCGGTTCCCTCCTGGCCATCATGAATACGGCCTCGGAAGTGGGCTACGGTAACGTTATCGCGTCTCTTACCGGGTTCAAATCCATCTCCAGCGCTTTGATGGGGATTAAAGTCGGCGGCTCCCCGCTGGTGTCTGAGGCTGTGACCGTCAATGTCCTGGCCGGTGTTACCGGTTCTGCCTCCGGCGGTATGTCTATCGCCTTGGATCTCATGGCTAAAGACTGGCTGTCCTGGGCCAATTCCATCGGCATGTCGCCGGAAATCCTGCACCGGGTGGCAGCCATGGCTTCCGGCGGTATGGATACACTGCCGCACAACGGTGCAGTTATCACCTTGCTGGCGGTTTGCGGTATGACCCATAAAGACTCTTACGGTGATATTTTTGTCCTGACCTGCCTCAAAACCCTGATGGTGTTTGTAGTTATCCTCCTGCACTCCCTAACCGGCATACTGTAATAAAATAAACAACGCGGCTTGCGTCCTGCCAGAGCGGCAGTGTAAGCCGCTTGCCGTTATCCGGGTTTTAAGAAAGGTAGGCTTTCTGCGGACAACCAAAAACCTGTGTTGCAAATCAACACAGGTTTTTTATTAATAGTTCCATTGCGAAGGGAGAAGCCCTATGGAAATCTCGATCATCGACCATTTTGCCAAGGTACTCCCGTACTTGTTGGATTTATCCACCGGCGATATCGGTGTCAGCCTGACCGACACAGAAAAATATCTGTTCTATAAGCCCGGCAAGACTTTAAATCTTAAGGTGGCCATCGGTTCGGCGCTAAAGCCGGGCAGCGCCGTGTACCGTGCGGTGCACGAAGGGCGGCGTGTTGTCCTGAAGGGGGATAAAGCATTATTTGGCCATCCCTATATCGCCGTGGCGATCCCGCTGTTCGACAGCAATCAGGCCGTAGCGGGCGCCGCATGTATCCAGGAAACGGTAGACCGGCAGGAAGCGCTCAAAGACATGGCCAACCAGTTGTCTGCTTCCATAGGTATTCTGGCCGCAACCACGCAGAATATCTCGGCGCAAACCCAGGAATTATCGGCTGTCAGCCAGACGCTGGCCACAGCCTCACACCAATCCGCCGCCAGAGTGACCGAAAGCGACCAGGTATTGCGATTAATTCAGAATATAGCAGCACAAACCAACCTGCTTGGCCTTAACGCCGCTATCGAAGCGGCCCGTGTAGGTGAACAGGGGCGGGGCTTCGGGGTTGTGGCGGAGGAGATCCGCAAGCTTGCTGCCAGCAGCACGGATTCCATCAAAAGAATAGACACCATTATCAAAACCATTCAATCAGACAGTCTGAATGCCAACTCACAGGTCGAATATATTCACCAGGTGCTGTCCCAGGTAGCTGCAGCTACCGCCAGCATCGCCGGCACCACCCAGCAAATCAGCAGTCTGGCCCAGCAGCTGGACATCCTGGCAGACGGTCTGTTCCAGAAAAGGTAGCCGCAGCAGCCTGTATAGTAGATGTACAGGAAACTAGACGCATGTGTTTACAACACTAAACACCCGCCCGCCTGTCCAAGGCGGCAGCGCGGCGGCCAACCACCTGCCGGCCAGCACCTTGCTAACGGCAAATAGCCTTGGCACGTTCCTTGCATTAGTTTAAACTGAGACACATCACAAGGAGAGTGGGCATATTGGCAAAAGTAATCAGCGCACAGGACGCCGTCAAACTCATACAAGATGGCCAGACTGTCGCCACCAGCGGTTTTGTCGGCAACGGACATCCTGAAGCCCTTACCGCTGCATTGGAAGAACGTTTTACAGCAGAAGGCGCTCCCAGAAACTTAACGCTAGTATACTGTGCCGGCCAGGGTGACGGCAAAGACCGCGGCCTTAACCACTTCGGCCGGGAGGGCATGGTCAAACGGGCCATCGGCGGTCACTGGAACCTGGCCCCCAAACTCGGCAAACTGGCAGTTGAGAATAAAATAGAAGCCTATAATTTTCCCCAGGGAACACTTACCCACTGGTTTCGCAGCATCGCCGGCCACAAACCCGGCGTGATTACCAAAGTCGGTTTAAATACGTTTGTCGATCCACGAATTGAAGGCGGCAAAATCAATGATATCACCAGCGAAGATTTGGTGGAAGTCATTGAACTTGGCGGCGAGGAATGGTTATGGTACAAGCCTTTTCCGGTCGATATTGCTATCATCCGGGGGACCAGCGCCGATGAACGCGGCAATATCACCTGCGAACATGAAGCCGTTTTGGTTGAATCGCTGGCGCTGGCCCAGGCAGCCAAAAGCTCCGGCGGTATCGTAATGGCCCAGGTTGAACGCCTGGTGGCCAACGGCAGCCTTAAGCCGATGGATGTTAAGATCCCCGGAATCAGCGTCGATTACATTATTGTTGCCGACCGCCCCGACCAGCATATGCAAACTTTTGCCGAGCAATACAACCCAGCCTATGCCGGTGAAACCCGCGTACCGCTGTCGGGCCTGCCGCCGATGCCGCTGGACGAACGTAAAGTAATCAGCCGTCGCGCCGCCCTGGAACTTATTCCTGATGCCAAAGTTAATCTTGGCATTGGCATTCCGGAAGGTGTTGCCATGGTTGCCAACGAAGAAGGTATTGGTAATACCCTGACCCTGACGGTGGAAGCAGGCCCGGTCGGCGGCGTGCCGGCCGGCGGACTCAGTTTTGGCGCCGCCAGCAATGCGGAAGCCATCTTAAGCCAGCCCGAGCAATTTGATTTTTATGACGGCGGCGGCCTGGACCTGGCTTTCCTGGGTCTGGCGGAAACCGATCAGCACGGCAATATTAATGTCAGCAAATTTAAAGGCCGTGTTGCCGGCTGCGGCGGTTTCATTAATATTACCCAGAATGCCAAGCGCGTTTTCTTCTGCGGCAGCTTCACCGCCGGCGGACTCAAGGTGCAGGTGGCCGATGGCAAATTATCAATCGTAAACGAAGGCAAAGCAAAAAAATTCCTGCAGCAGGTGGAGCAGATTACCTTCAGCGGCCAATACGCCTTGAAAGTAAACCAGCCTGTTATGTATATTACCGAACGGGCGGTATTTGAGCTGACTGCCGCCGGCCTGACACTCACCGAGATTGCCCCGGGCGTTGACCTGGAAAAAGACATTTTAGCCCTTATGGATTTTAAACCAATCATTTCTCCCAACGTAAAGACCATGGATGAGCGCATCTTCCGCGCCGAACCCATGGGTCTGGCTAAATAGTAATCGACACACAAACAAAACATAAGGATGGTGCATTGAGCAATATGAAAGAAGTAGTCATCGTCAGCGCGGTACGTACTGCCATTGGTAATTTTAACGGTTCGCTGGCTTCCGTCGCCGCCACCGATCTTGGCGCCTTAACCATGCAAGCCGCTATTGAAAAAGCCGGTATTGAGAAAGCAGCCATTGACGAAGTCATCTTCGGCAACGTGCTGCAGGCAGGCCTGGGGCAAAACCCTGCCCGGCAGGCAGCGGTAAAAGCCGGTCTTCCCTTCGAAGTTCCCGCTTATACCGTTAATAAAGTATGCGGCTCCGGTCTGAAGACAGTAAACCTGGCAGCCCAGGCCATTATGACCGATGACGCTGATATTGTAGTAGCCGGTGGCATGGAAAACATGAGCCAGGCGCCTTACCTCCTCGACAGCAAAGCCCGCTGGGGACTCAGAATGGGCAATGCCAAACTCACCGATGTCATGATTCACGACGGCCTGTGGTGCGCCTTCAATGATTATCACATGGGCATCACTGCCGAAAATGTGGCTGCGAAATTTAACATCAGCCGGGAAGAACAGGATCAACTGGCCTATGAATCGCAGGCTAAAGCGTTAAAAGCCATTGAAAGCGGCGCTTTTAAAGAAGAAATCTGCCCGGTTGTTATCAAAGGCAAAAAAGGCGATATTACCTTCGACACTGACGAATACCCCAAAGCCGGCACAACTGCCCAATCACTGTGCGGTTTAAAACCTGCCTTTAAAAAAGACGGCGCTGTTACCGCCGGCAATGCCTCGGGCATTAACGACGGCGCGGCCGCCCTGGTCATTATGTCAGCCGACAAAGCCAAAGCACTGGGCCTTAAACCCCTGGCCCGCATTCGTTCCTTTGCATCGGGCGGCGTGGACCCTGCCATTATGGGCATGGGGCCGGTGCCGGCCACCCGCAAAGCGCTCAAAAAGGCCGGCCTTACCATTGCCGACCTTGACTTGATTGAAGCCAACGAAGCCTTTGCCGCTCAGTTCCTGGCCGTAGGCAAAGAACTTGGCCTGCCCAAGGAAAAGCTTAATATCAATGGCGGCGCCATTGCCCTCGGTCATCCGATCGGCGCCAGCGGCGCCCGCATCCTGGTAACCCTGCTGCATGCCCTCCAGGCCAAAGAAGCCAAGCTGGGCCTGGCCACACTGTGCATCGGCGGCGGTCAGGGTGTTGCCACCATCGTCGAACGCCTGTAACTTTATCTGGGTAAGCTGCCACCTCCCATTCCACCAGAACGGGAGGTGGTATATTAAATATTCTTTTATAACAAGGAGGTCCTATTATGTTATTTGAACTTACCGATGACCAAAAAATGATGCAGAAACTGGTGCGGGAATTTGCCGCCAAACAGGTTGCGCCCAGCGTTGCCGAACGGGATGAGCACAGCGAGTTTTCGCGCGAACTGTTCGATGCCATGGGCGAAATGGGTCTGACCGGGATTTGCTTCCCGGAACAGTACGGCGGTGCCGACGGTGATGTATTAAGCTACATCCTGGCCGTAGAAGAGCTGTCCAAAGTGGATGACGGCATCGGCATTACTTTATCGGCAACCGTATCGCTGTGCGCCTGGCCGATTTTTGCCTATGGCACCGAAGAACAAAAACAAAAATACCTGGTTCCGCTCGCCGATGGCACCAAAATGGGCGCCTTTGGCCTGACCGAGCCCAACGCCGGCACCGACGCCGCCTCGCAGCAGACGGTTGCCGTCCCGGAAGGTGACCATTATGTTATTAACGGCAGCAAAATATTTATCACCAACGCCGGCGAAGCCGATACGTATGTCATTTTCGCCATGACCGACAAAAGCAAAGGTGTGAAAGGCATTTCGGCGTTCATTATCGAAAAGGGCATGCCCGGTTTTACCTTTGGCAAAAAAGAGCACAAAATGGGTATCAATACTTCCATCACCATGGAACTGATTTTCCAGGACCTGAAAGTACCGAAAGAAAACCTGTTAGGCAAAGAAGGCGACGGCTTTAAAATTGCCATGTCCACCCTTGACGGCGGCCGTATTGGCGTAGCAGCACAAGCTCTTGGCATTGCACAGGCGGCTCTTGACCATGCCGTAAAATATTCCAAAGAGCGGGTCCAGTTCGGCAAACCCATTGCCAGCAACCAGGCTATCGCTTTCATGCTGGCCGACATGGCCACCAAAGTGGACGCCGCCCGCCTCTTAGTGTACCGTGCAGCGTATTTAAAAGACCAGGGTCAGCCGTATTCCAAGGAAGCCGCTATGGCGAAACTGTACGCTTCCGATGCGGCTATGGCCGTTACCACCGATGCCGTGCAGATTTTTGGCGGGTACGGTTACAGCCGCGAATATCCTGTTGAGCGCCTCATGCGCAATGCCAAGATTACTCAGATCTACGAAGGAACCAACCAGGTACAGCGCATGGTTATATCCGGCGCAATCCTAAGATAAGGAAAGCACGGCTTCTGCCGAGCGCAGCGCAGGCAGAAGCCGCTGTCGCCCTTATCCCCGCAGCGTAACACGTTTATTAACAGGAGGCTATTGGTGTTATGGAAATAGTAGTTTGTGTCAAGCAGGTGCCTGACACTACCGAAGTAAAAATTGACCCGGCCACTAATACCCTGATCCGTCAGGGCGTTCCCAGCATTGTCAACCCGTTTGACAAAAATGCGCTGGAAGCTGCCTTACAGCTCAAAGACAAGCATGGCGGCAAAGTAACCGTCATTTCCATGGGACCGCCCCAGGCCAAAGATGCGCTGAAAGAATGCCTGGCCATGGGCGCTGATGAAGCCATTCTGTTAAGCGACCGGGCCTTTGGCGGCGCCGATACCCTGGCTACCAGCCATACCCTGGCCGCCGGTATTAAAAAATTGGGCAAGGTAGATGTTATTCTCTGCGGCAAACAGGCTATCGACGGCGATACGGCCCAGGTCGGCCCGGAAATTGCCGAACATCTTGCTATTCCGCAGGTAACCTATGTGGCCAAAATTGAAGCCGACGGCGACAAACTCACCGTAGAGCGGGAACAGGAAGAAGGCTATGAAGTTATTGAAGTCTCAACGCCGGTTATGCTGACGGTGGTAAAATCCATCAATATTCCCCGGAACCCGACAGTGAAAGGCACCATGAAAGCCAATCGCAAAGAGATTCCCGTCTGGACGGTGAATGAGGTCACGGTGGCCGCCGAAAAGATCGGTCTTAAAGGCTCACCTACCCAGGTACGCCGGATCTTTACCCCCAAACAGCGCACGCAGGGTGAGATTATTCAGGCTGATACCGCCCGGGAAGCGGCAGCGCTGTTAATACAAAAATTGGCCGATGCCAAGATCGTCTAGGGGGTAGTAAAACATGGCTGTAAAAGTAATTGCTGAACAATGTATCGGCTGCACCGCCTGTGTAGGCACCTGCCCGTTCGGTGCCATCGTTATGGAAAATGACAAGGCCGTAATCACCGAAGCGTGCACGGCTTGCGGCGCCTGCGTGGATGTCTGTCCGGTGGGGGCCATTATCCGGGAACAGGAAGAAAAAACCGTTGCCGTTGACAAGAACCTGTACAAGGGTGTTTGGGTATATATTGAGCAAGTAAACGGCACCATCCGGAACGTAAGTCACGAGCTCATCGGCGAAGGCCGCAAGCTGGCCAACGCCATGGGGCAGGAACTGGCGGCCGTATTAATCGGCCAGGACGTCGCCGGCCTTACC
>JAEZQV010000018.1 GCA_023441125.1 Bacillota bacterium | reverse complement strand
GTTGTATAATCTGGTTGTAATTTCTTTGTCTTCACAAACTTGATTTTACAACAAAAAATGGCAACCGGCACTAGCCGGAAGCCATTTTTTGTTTTTTTAGGGCCGCCTTAGCGCGACAGCCCCTTTTTTCCGAACCAAGCTATATGCCTATGTAGTGTCTGAGCGGGGGAAGCTGCGGCTAGCTTCGTCTTGCGGTTAGAGGCTTTTAAACAGTTTCTCCCGGCCAAGCTTAACAGAAAAAGTATCGTCATATTTGAAGATATCCGCAGTGGCATAGGTTTCACTCAGGGTTGAGGGTAAAAATGAACCCGTGCCGACAACATCGATGGGGGCCTTGGCCTTAGCCATAATTTTGCATTTTAACAGGTCAAAGCCGCTGGAGGCGATAATGCTTACATTCTTATAGCCGGCATGATCCAGGCAGTTGCGGGTATTGATTATATTGGCCGCCGATACGCCTGTGCCGAACAAAATCTTCCGGACCTTATCTTTCGTGACATCATCAATCAAGTCAAAGATATCCTCGCCAATCACGGCTCGCACGGCCTGGTATTCACTGTCAACATGCAGCCAGCTGCAAATAATCTCCACACTTTTGTCAAAATCCAAACCTTCGGCAAAACGTCCGCCATGGGTATCCAGTCTCACTCCTAAGCTTTTGCCGGGAAGCTCCTGGGTATAAAACCAATCGGCCACCGCTAATGCGTCGGTGGTTTCTTTGCCGTAGTAGTCCACAAGGGCAACAATCGTACTGTCTTCCGGGTTGGCTGCAATAAACATTTTAGTGGCTTCCAGTGTGCTGCCGGCATAGCCGACGAGAGCATGCGGCATAGTTCCCAAACCGGCTTTCGTTCCATACATATCGGCGGTTAAATCCTGCGACGTGCCAATGAACCCTTTGCAGCCATGCAATTTGGCCAGTTTGTTCCCTACGCTCGCTCCGTAGGCAGCAAGATAACTCATAGCGTCGCCGGTGGAATGCCGCGGATGCATATCCATGAAAGTAACTTTGGGTAAACTGCTGCACATGTTGTAGGCATTGTATGCCGATAAACAAGGAAAGCCTACATTTCTTAACAGCAACGTCTCCAGTTCCACCAGTTCGTCAAATGGACCGGTATAAGTAAAGAGAACATCCTCGGAAAGAACGATGGCGCCTTCTTCATGTAACCGCCGCACGGTAGTGGCTGGGGCATTGGTGGTTAGAAAAGCCAGCGCCGGCTCTATGGCACAGATGCAATCCCGCCGTAAAAACACACCATAGGTAACCTGCTTGGAGCCAAACATGTTCACAACATTCAGGGTCTTAGTAAAGTACTTGTCGGTTCTTTCCTTTATTTCCTCACGATTGTAAGCGCGATAGCTGCCTTTGCCTAACAACATAGTATCCTCTCCTATACATTTTTGATAAACCATTCAGGATTGAAGCGGTATAACTGTGATGGGCGGTGTCCGACTTCTGTTTTTTTATGGTTAGTGGGAACTACCAGCTTATTGACCTCCAGCATCTTCTTGCGGAAGTTCGGCGTCAACAGTTCCTTGCCGAGCAGTATTTCATAAACGCTTTGCAATTCCCCGAGTGTGAACAGCTCCGGCATAAGATTAAAGGCAATATTGGTGTACTCCGCTTTATTGCGCAGCCGTTCTAAACTATACTGAATAATCATGGCATGATCGAAGGCAATACCGTCGGATTTCACGATTTCCCGTTCGGTACGGATCGCAGTTCCTTCGATAATATGCTTCACTTTCACAATTGCGGAGCAGGTTATCGGTTCACTGCCGTCCCGGTTGGTTAGCGTCAGGGAGTAATCGTATTCCTTGCCGAGAATATAGCCTTTCCCGTCTTCCAGGGTATAGGCCATACTGGAAGATTCGACGGAAAACCATCTGGCGTCGGCAGCGTCATCCCCCGCCTGGATATTGAGCTTTTCACCGTCAACCAAAGCCATATAGGAGATACTGACAGCCCGGTTGTCCGGCGACTCCTGCGCGCGGGGATCTCTGTTCTCATCACCCCAGGAATACAACTGCTCAATATAGACATTGTCGATGTTCGTCTCTTCCTTGAGTTCACGGTACGCCGCAGCATCAACACTCTCCGTATTTTCTACAACCCCGCCGGGAATTGCCCAGGTTCCGTTGTATGGATTGCCGCGCCGCTGAATCAGCAGCAGCTGCAGTTGCTTTTCCGGAACCTTTCTGGGATTATCCTGATTCTGGTCCTTTACGGTATAGATCAGGACATCTGTTGCCACTTTCATATTGTGGCGGCTATTAAACTCGGCAGCTGTTACATTTTCACCTGCCATCTTCACCCCTCCCGCAACGGTCTTCCCGACTTAATACTTTATACATATTATATAATAAATACAATGTACTTATTATATAAAGTATCATTAGTATTTGCAAGTAGTTTTATTGATTCCGTAAAAAAATTAATCAAGCTGCCAAGAACAGAGGGACAGGGGAAATGTTTTATCGTTTCTTCAGGAAACGAAAGAACCGTCCCCGCGTATCCTCCTCGCGTGTATCCTACGGCGTCTCGATTGGCGTGGACTGAACCTGGATTGCGGCGGCGGTGGCGCCGGCGGCAGCCGTTGAGGTTATATCCCCGGGTCGGACGACGGTATCTTTAATTGTTTTAAGCTCATTATCTATTTTTTCCAATAACATTTCCCGCTCCACTTGCTCGAGCTGCGTGCTAATTTGCTTTAATTCTGAGTTTGATTTGGCCTGCAGCTGCTCTTCAAACTGTTGAATTTGTTCATCAAGCCGGTTTGAAAGCACCTGGCCGGCAGCACTAAGCGGTGTACCGTCCTGACCGCCCGCCGCTTGCTCATTTTCCTGCCGGCTGTCTTGCTGTTTATTTTCCTGGGATTTTTCCAGCTGGAAACCGTTGGCATGTTGTGGCATTATAATCCCTCCTGACTATAGTTTCTGTAATTTAAAATCGGCTATTCACGATTAAAAATAGTTGTAATGGTAATAATGGAAAACAATACATAGGTACGTATTGACAAGCAAGGTGATCGTGAAGATGACGGACAGTATCATTACAAAACTATTGCGCAGTGCTATGCAGCTACTCATCTATAAACCGGAGAATGCGGCAAAGCCATTTCTTCTTGCGGAAAATACGCTTTCCCGGCAGCCTTCACCAACTGGATTGGCGAGTGCCGCTACCGGGCTTGACGCCACGCTGCGGGTCGCCCGCCGGGTCGAAACAGCCCTGGATCAAACCAAAAACATTCTCATTAATTCTCTCAATTCAGAAACAATCCAGGCAGTCCAAAAAGAAATACACTCTCTGGAAAAACAGACCGAAGAAATCTCGCCCCTTTTACTAACGTACACAAGCAGCCAAAGTCCGGAAGCGCAGAAGGTGAGCGCCAGCCTTAAGGAAAATGCGTTCCGTATCCATGCGCTCTTTGAGCTCCCCAATAATAACGACTATATCCTGCGCCGGTTCTACATTCCTATGAGTCCGCCGGTGGAAGCGGCCATACTATTTTCCAAATCCCTGGTCGATAAAAAAGATATTAATTCGACAGTATTGACGCCGCTTTTGAATGCCAAAAATATTGATTCGCGAAATAGTAATCTGCTGACGGTATTAGCCACGCAGGTTTTACCGATTAATCAGGTACAAGTCATTCAGGAGTTTCAAGCCATCAGCCGGGCTGTTCAAGCTGGCGATACCGTACTGTTTGTTGACGGCAGCGACGGGGCTGTGATTATTGAAACTAAAGGCTTTGAGCACCGGGCAATCGGGACTCCGCGAATTGAGCAGACCGTCCGCGGCAGTCAATCCAGCTTTACAGAAACGCTGCTGATCAACCTATCGCTTGTCCGGCTGAATCTTCGCTCACCGGATTTGATGGCCGATATAATTGCGGTGGGGAAACGCAGCCATACCGAGTGCGCGGTAATGTACGTAAAATCCATCGCCAACCCCAGACTAGTCGAGGAAATAAAACGCCGGATCAATAATATCAGTACAGACATCGTTCCCGCCGGAACACTCAGTTTCTTTATCGAAGACCACCCTAATATTCCCTTCCCGCAAAGTTTATCCACCGAACGTCCCGACCGTGTCTCAGCCCATTTGGCCGAAGGCAGGATTGCTATCTTAATTGACGGCGATCCGTTTGCCTTGGTCGTACCCATTTCTTTGTTTACCCTTTTTCAATCACCCGAGGATTTTGCCATGAAACCGCCCTGGGGCACTTTTATGCGCATGCTTAGGTTTGAAGCAGCCATGGCAACCGTCATCATTCCGTCGTTATACATTGCGCTCTGCTATTATCATTTAGAAGGCATTCCCACCGATCTGGCGGTAGCCATCGCCGGCAGCCGGGAGTTAATACCCTTCCCGGCCATTGTGGAAGTCATCGTTATGGAACTTTCCTTTGAATTCATCCGGGAGGCAGGGACTCGCAAGCCGGGCTTGCTGGGTGAAACCATTGGCATCGTCGGCGGTATTATTCTTGGCCAGGCCGTGGTGGCTGCCAATCTTATCAGTCCGATAACGGTGGTCGTGGTGGCCATCACCGGGGTAGCATCCTTTGCTATTCCTGACTATATTACCGGCGCCGCCATCCGCATGGTGCGGTTTGTTTTTCTTTTTTTAGCGGCCATAATGGGCTTGGTCGGCGTAGCCAGCGGTTTGATCGTTATCACTACGATATTTTGTTATATGCATTCGTTTGGTGTACCCTTTTTCTCACCCTTAGCACCAAGAACTACCCCCGGGTTTGATTCCATTGTCCGCGGGCCGGTATTCCGTCAGGAACGAAGGCCTGATGAGCTTAACACCCTGGATACCAGCCGACAGCCTTCCCTAAGCCGTCGCTGGCTGCTGAGGACTAAACGGGGAGGCAAGTCACCATGAGTTCTCAGCCAGGCAATATGGGGGTTGCCGAAGGGATGGTGCTTGTTTATTTAACTTCTTTTACCTCAGTATTTCTTTCAATTTGGACAGTATTTGACGAGATTGCCGCCAGCGCAGCCTGGCTGGCACCGCTAGTTGGCGGCAGTATAGCGATTAGCCTGTTCTTGGTGATGCTCTATATTATGGAACGTATTCCGGGCGATTTATATCAAATTACCGAAACCTTGCTTGGTACCTGGCCTGCAAGAATGCTTACCCTGCTGTTAATCCTGTCCGCTGTTACCGAAGCAGTCTTGCTGCTGCGACAATTCAGTGAAAATACACTGCTGACGGCTTTGCCGGACTTAGACATGTCGCTGGCTACCGGCTGGTATATGCTGCTGGCAGTAATCCTTATGCAGCTGGGAATAACAGCAATTGCCCGTGCCGCCTATGTAGTGCTTCCCTTTGGCCTGATTGGCGCCATGCTGATTCTTATGGGACTTTATGAAAAATTTGATATTTACAATCTCGCCCCCTGGCTCGGCAACGGCCTAGCTTCAGTCGCCTACACAGGGCTATTAGCCTCCGGCTCCTTTGCCGGCATTTTCATCATTCCGGTCTTTGCTCCTTCTTTTCAAAATATCCGGACCATGCGGGCAGCGGGTATGACGGGAATTCTGCTGAGTGCCGGCCTCCGCGCCATTACTTTTTTTGTGTATACCGGCATATTCTCTGTAGAGGTAGGTCGGGAAAAAATTCTGCCTTTTTTCGAGATGGCGCGGCTTATCCATCTGAGCCGCTTTATCCAGCGGGTAGAAAGTTTCTTTATCATTCTCTGGGTCATCTTTGGCATTCTTACCATTGCCATTAATATTTACGTAGCGGCCTATCTGCTGGCCCGCCTGCTGGCGTTGCCTACACACCGGCCGCCAATACTAGCGCTCGCCCTGCTGGCCAGCCAACTGGCAATGCTGCCTCCCAATATTATTACCGCTATCACTATCCATGCCAAAGTAAGCACGGTATTTTTCTCTTCTGGGCTTGTAATGATTCCCAGTATACTATTTATAGCTTTGCTCGCAAAAGGCAAAAAAGGAGCAAAGTCCCATGCGCTTTAGCCACTATAGGTTCGCCCTGCTAGTCATTTTGTCAGTATTCTTGCTTGGTTGCCAGGGCCCCAAAGAAACAGACGAGGTTGCCTTTATTTTTGCGCTTGGCCTCGATAAAGACGGCCAAGACAAGGTCAAAGTAACGTATCGCATATTAATTCCCCGGGCGGCGTCAAGTCAGGCCAATGGCGCACAGCCACCGCGCAGTCCGGTAGTCAGCAACAGCATTATCGCGCCGAATACCGCCGAAGCATTTAACTTGCTAGGCTCAACCATATCCCGGTTTCCGAACTTAATGCACTTAAAAGCCATAGCAATCAGTGAGGAGTTAGCCCGCAGCGGTATTAGCGAGCCCATTTCCGCCTTGGTACGCTATCGTGAGTATCGCGGCACTGTGTATATTGTGGTGGTAAAGGGGCGCGCTGATGAGTTTTTTGAAAAAAACCTGCCGAAGTTGGATTACTTCCCGACCAAATTCTGGGAAACTTTTATGCAGTCGGCTAAAAACAACAGTTATTATTCGCAATCCGATCTGCATGATTTCTACCTGCACTTAAAATCGCCCGGCGCTTCCCCGTACGCCGCCTATGTCGGCATTAACGCCCTCGCCGGGGTAGATAGGCCTGCTGCTCAGGCCACAGAGCAAGACCGAACAAATGCATATTTGCCGGGAGGCATTCCCCGGACCGGCGACGAAAACCAAATCGAGATTGCCGGTACGGCGCTGTTTTCCGGGTACAAAATGGTTGGCACGATCGATACAAAGCAGACACGCACCCTGGCGATCCTGCAAAACACATTTGAACAGGGCTTTTTTGTCTTATCTGACCCATTAGACCCCGGTAAGAAGATAAATGTCAATTTGCGCAACGGCAGTAAACCGGCTATTAAAGCGTCATTGATAAACGGTAAAGCGTTTTATACAATAAAGGTATTTCTGGAAGGTGAGATCAGTGCGATACCGAGCGGTATTAGCTATGAAAAAACTGAAAACCGCCAACTGCTGGAAGCGGCCATATCCTCACTGATAAAAGAGCAAGTGCTGGAGTTGATCCGCTATACACAAAAGCTTGGCAGCGATGCCGCGGGGTTAGGCCGGTATCTGCGCCCCGAGTTTGCCAGTTATGAAGAACTTAGACAGGCAAATTTAATTGAACTCTTCCGTACGGCCGATGTGCAGGTGGAAGTTACCACGGAACTGCGCCGCACCGGCCTTATGTGGCGGACTTCCCCCTATGCGCCGGTAAAAGCAACTGACAACGGAGGATAGCATGGGTATTGTTTATATTCTGGTAAACCTGGCGGGCGGTATCTATATTGCCACTTTTGCTTTATGGCTGAAAAAGCAAAAAAATATCGCCGGTTTTGTCGTTATGCTCAGCCTGGCTTGCTTAGTGGCCGGACTGCCCTTGATTAACCTCCTGAAAAAATAAGCCTGACAGGAAATCGCAACTAGTTGAAAATGCGGCAAAAACACGGGCACAGGCGCCGTGTTTTTGCTACTGGTTTTATTAAACATAATGGCAAGGAAACAAAAGAACCGTCCCCCCGTTTCCCTGCTTCTTAAAACTTACGCCGGCGTGCTTCCTCCGGCGCTGTTACCTGTTCTAAATTGACCGTTCTGGTCGGGAAGGGAATTACTATGCCTTCCAGTTGGTAACGGGTATGCAGCCGCTTGATAAACTGATGACGGACCAGATGCTGGTCGGTTACCGTATTTACCCGCAGGATGACATTGAAGTCAATGCTGGATGCGGCGAAACCGGTATAGCGGACAAACGGCTCGAAATTTTTGACGCCGCCCTCCGTTTCCTGGAGAATTTCTTTGGCAACCGCAACAGTAACTTTCTCCACATAATCCAAATCGCTTTCATAGCTGACGCCTACGGGAATGGCGATGGAACATTCCGCAAACGGCTGCGCATAATTGGTAATTGTGGCGGAAGCAAACTTTTGGTTGGGGATGACCACCATGTTTTCCGTGGAGGTTTTTATGGTGGTATTGCGCCAGTTCATGTCCACGACATGGCCTTCTTCCCCGGTAGACATTTTGACGAAGTCACCTATCTTGATTTGTTTGGCCACCAGGATATTAATGCCGGAAAATAAATTGGCCAGAGTGTCCTGCAGCGCCAAAGCAACAGCCAAGCCGCCAACTCCCAGAGCGGTAAGCAGCGGTGAAATCGCGACTCCGAAAGATTCCAGCAGAAACAAGATGCCGATGGTGTAAACGGTCAGATCAATGGTTGTGGCTAAGATTGACGTGGAGGCAAAAGCACCGGAGGTTTTGCCGAATTTTTGCTTAAGATAGCCGGAGGCCAGACGTGCAACCAGCAGGGTCAGCGCGAGAATGACAAGCGAGTGAAACAGTCTTTGGAGAAATAACAGCGGCCGTGGCGGAATTGTCAGGATTTCCATGGCAGCATAGAGACCGATGAGAATACCCAGCAACGTGGGGAGTCCTCTAAACGTTTGTTGCAACAGGGAATAAGCGACATTAGTTTTTTGGGCGACAATTTTGAGCAATTTGGCAAACACCAGTTGGATGATGGCGATGCCTAACACTAAACTGGTGATATAAACCACCAGATGCGTTTTGAAGCCGCCGTTGATGATATGGTTTCCGAGCTGATTAAGTATATCAGACATTGGGTCCTCCCAGCATTATAGAAAAATTCATTTTACATAATAAGCATTATTTTCGCTGCTGTTCTGCTTTTTCCTGCCGGGCTACCCTCATTTCGCCGAAGTGGCAACAGTCAGAAGAATCCTAAAAAGGCTACTTCAGAAACTCATCCGCCGGTTTCTTAGCGATTGCCAAAATAAAACCGTAAGCATGAGTTTCCCGTCCGGACCACTTATGCTTACGGCTACAGGTTTTTAAGTTATCGGCGTATCCTGAACGGGCGCTTGCTTACTGCCTGATATCCTTAAGCAAAGCGAGTACTTCCCCTACGAAGTTTTCCGGCACAAAAACAGCGCCCCAGCCACCGCTGCTTTGAAATAACCCGTCATAGGCACTGTCGTAAAAAGACTTAAAATAATGGGGAATTGCCCGTTCTTCCAATATGGCTTTCAATATCTGCGCCTCAAAATCGTTGTCCAAGGTGGCGGCCTTAACATACTTTTCCGTAGTTTGCCTGCTACTCATAATCTAAGACGATCACAGCCGGCGCCTGGCTTATGGAGGCTTTGTCATACTCGACTTCTTGCCGGTTTAGCCGTATCCCGCCCGTGATTTGCAGGAAGTTTTCCACGCCTTCGATCGGGAATTGAATCGCCTAGGTCTTAAAGTGCATCGGGATAGTAACCGCCGGCTGCAGCATTTTCGTCACTGCCGCCGCCTGCGCGGGCCCGATGGTATAAAATCCGCCTACCGGCACCAGTAAAATGTCAACAGGTCCTATCGCCTGCACCTGTTCCTGCGTCAGCATATGGCCTAAATCACCGCAGTGGCAAATATGGACCCCGTCAATAATAAACTTATAAATGATATTGTTTCCCCGCTGGGCCCCGTTCTTGTCGTCATGGAATACGGCCATACCGGTAATTTCAATGCCCTTGTGCGAAAAATGGCCGGTCTTGTTTACGAGGAAATAATCGCCGGGAACCGCGGCAGTATGGTTATGATCAAAGTGATCATGGCTTATGGAAACTATGTCGGCAGCTGCCCGCGGCACAGCATAGCCAACGGTATTGTCAAAGGGATCGGTCAGTACTTTGACCCCATCCGCAGCCGTGAGTAAAAAACAAGAATGACCTAACCACTTTATTTTCATTTGTATCGCCCGTCCTTCCTGCTTAGTTTATCCCCGCTTGCCCGCGCGGGGATGCCTTCACCTATCTTGGATATCATCTGTCAAAGAAGGGACTTTTACCCGTTATACTAAGGGGAATTCCGTAGGCTATTTTAACGGCTTGATCCAAAAGGCCGATATTCATTGCTGCTTTGCCGGCACTGAACATGACCCGGTTATCCACATGGTGCACAGCAGCGGAATTTACTGCCGATCCCACAGCAATGCCAAGATCACCGGTGCTAATCGCACATATTCCGGTGCCTTGCGCGCATGCCGCGCAGTCAGCATAGCCGCAATACCCGCAGGGTTTAACTCCTAGCGGGGTTACCTTTTGGCCTAACAAGACCACCACCGGGGCCTTATCAATACAGTTGGCGTCCCGTTCAAAAAATTGCATACCTGATTCCTGGGCAATACGCCGCATTTCAGCGGAAAGCTGCGCTTTTTCCTGTCCATTTACGATAAGTGTCACGAGATTGTCCACACCTTTGGCTTTAGGAGCTGTCCTGGCCGCCACACACATCAGATCGGCGATCCGTTCCACCGCCCGCTCTTCAATTTCCCGGCTATTGGTAATCATTGGCAAATTCCTCCGTTTTTTAATTTATTTGCACAAGCAAGCTTGCACACGATTTCCTAGCATTTTCTTACTAACAGCTTTTCTAATTATAATAATAAATCAAGGAACAACCTGACAAGAACGCACTTAAATGTGTTATAGTATCCATTTGGATACTATACAACCTCCACCTAGCGTATTGCCAAGGTGGAGGTTGTGTTTATAATCAAACTTTAAGTTCATTAACCAGTATTTCCATATTTTTAGTCAGCTTGCCTAAGTCATGGGCTGCCTGGCTAACGGCAGACACGTGGGTGACTGTATTGGCAATCGCCTCATTGGTTTCCTGCATACTTCCCATAATCTCCTGAGTGCCTTGTGCATTGTCCTGGGTGGCCATGGCAATCGTGTTCATGACATGCCGCATTTCTTCCGAACTCCTGGCTGCTTCTTGGGATTTGTTTAAAATGTCCAATGTCAGCTCATACATGGCTTTTACACCGCCAGCGGCATCGGCTGCACTTGTGGCGACGCAGCCGGCATTGTCGGCGATTTCGCTAATTTCTGTGCTTATTCCTGCTAACTGGTGGACGCCCGCTGATATTGCCGCGGAGATATCACCCACACTCCGGGATTGTTCAGTGACAGCCTCTGCAATGGTACGGGCAATTTCCGCTGTCTCTTTTACCACGCCCGCAATTTTCCCAACTGCCTTGACGGCAGCCTGCATACCTGCCTGCATCTCTTCAATCTGCTGGGCAATCACCCTGGTTTCGTTCGTGGTCTGTTTGGACAATTCTTTGACTTCGGCGGCCACCACGGCAAAACCTTTGCCGGCTTCCCCCGCCCCGACCGCTTCTATCGTGGCGTTTAAGGCCAGCATGTTGGTCCGGTCCGCAATGTTGCTGATAATGTATGTAACCTTACTAATTTGTTTGGAGGCAGCGCTTAATTTTTTTATAATTTCACTTGTTTCCTGTGACCGGTCCTCGGCTTCAACCGCGATGCCCAAGGAACGTTCGCATTTCCCGTTGACATTTTTTAAGGATAGGTTGATGGTCTCCACAGCCTTGTCGATATTGCCCATTGAGTTGGAAACAATCACCGTGGAATCAGCGGCACGATTAATACTATTAGAAATATCTTCAACGACTGCACTGACATTACTGACCTGCCCGGACACCGCTTCTGATGTTACTACAACCTTTTGCGCCGCTTCCAACATGCGGTTGGACATATGAGCAACCGATTCTGCCTGGGCACAGACCTCCTGGGTAGAACTGGCTGTTTCCTCTAAGTTTGCTGCCATTTGAGTCACAGTCGAACTTACTGAGCTGACTTTAGCGCTCATCTCTTCACTGTTAGCGGCAACACCTGTCGCAATGTCAATCATATTCGCCGTCGATTTTGTCAATGCGGTTGTCGCATGCTGGATATTGGCAATCGTATGATGTTGCGTCTGCTGCAGCTTCTCCAGCATGGTATTGGCGGAAACTGTCAGCTCACCAACCTCGTCCGTGCTGGTAACCGGCAGCAAATTCAGGTTCAAATTACCTTCGGCAATCGCTTTTATATAATCGCACACGATCCCTATGGGCCTCACGATCCGCATCCCGGTAAACCAGCCTAAGGCCATCGCCAGGATAATACCTAGTCCCAGCATGGCCACAACCAGATACGCCAGGGCTTGCAACTCATGCAACGCCTCGTCCCGCGGCACTGTCAGCACCATAATTTGGCCACTGGGCAATTGCTTATAGGACCATAGCATTTGTTTGCCTTTATATTCGTATTCGGCAAAGCCTTCATTACCATTGCCGCTAAGCTTCGCTGCCAGATTCCTGAAAGCACCATTTGCCACCTTGGTTAAGTTATCGTCGACTGAAAAATCCGGGTGGTATAAAAATTGAAAATCATTGCTTAACAGAATACCATAGCCTGTATTGAAATATTTTAAGCCTTGCATTACATTCCGGATTGTTTTGAAATCAATGTCCATACCAACAACGCCAACCGACCTGCCGTTTTTGAAAATAGGCACTACATAAGAAATCATTTCCATATTGATATTGGCATTGTGATACGGCGGCAGCCAGACCGGCTTACCGGCTTTGACCGGTATGTAGTACCAGCCGACATGGGCGGCATCATTCTCATCATATTTACTAAAATCAGTAGGAACCAACTGCTGCATAGCACCGCCGGTTTTAGTGGCGGCATGAAATACGCCGGACGTCCCCGGAGCAAGCTTGGGATTGAATCTAACATAAAAAGCCATAGCGCCATCCGTACTTTGGGCCACGCCGCTGGCGGCAGCCCGGATTTGCTCCTCAAGGCGCTTCATATAGCCCGGGTCCATTAGCTTATTTAAATCGTCGTCCATTACTACGGTAACCATACTGGCCAAGGCATTGACAGAGCTTTCCACTCTGGACATCGGCAAGATCAAATCATTGGCGGCAACGGCTGTCTTGTCATGAATATCTTGGCTGGCAATTGTCGATAACTTTTGGTAACCGGCATAATAAACCGCCCCGCCTAATAGCAG
>JAEZQV010000329.1 GCA_023441125.1 Bacillota bacterium | reverse complement strand
GGTATGGGGCGATGAATTTTTTGATGACAACACCCTCATGGTGGCTGTCCGGCGCCTGCGCTCCAAGATTGAAAGTAACCCGACCAAGCCTAAGCTGATTGAAACAGTTTGGGGGGTAGGCTACCGTCTGAGCTTGAAAAAGTCATGTGTCTAGCCAATCGTTTACTGTCTGGTAAGCAATGTTTCTCTACGCAGCACTTATACCTCTTTACTAAGTTTCGGTAAATTGGCCACGACATAATGCAAGAGTCTCTCTAAATCGGGAGAAGGTTCCAAAAACAGGTAGGGATCAATATCTTCGTTATTTATTAAGCGTTTATGCCGTAATATCGCTAAATTCCGTTGGGTTATCGCATATCTTTTTCCACCCAATATATATACGCGGTCACATAAATGAATGAGTTGACCCATTATTACCCTCCCTCTCACGCTTGATTACAAGTTTTTCTAAAATTAATTATCCTTATTATAGCGCGATAATCTTACTAGATAATGACAAAAAAATTACAATATTCTTACATAACTGCCTAAAGCAAAAAAACAGCCGATAGCTGACGCTACTCTGCTGTTTTTTCTATTACCGGCTGTCTATCATATGCTGAAGTGCCGTACAGGCCTGTTGATATTCCTCTTCCAGTTGAGTGATGTACGAAGCCCAGTTACTGACGGCGCCTGACCGCGCCTGGGCTTCTATCCTGCCGCATACTGCGGCCAACCGTTTGGCGCCGATACTGGCACTGCTGGATTTCAGGCTATGGGCCGTTTTTACCAGCGCCTGGGCATCTTTAGCTGCCGCGGCCGCAGCAATAGCCTGTTTAATGGGCGGAGAGCTGGCGAAAAAGATGTTGATTACCCGTTCGAGTACCGGTTGTCCTGTTTGCTGCGCAAGCTCAAGCAAATCATCGACAATCGCAGCATCTAAAATTTCATCGCCTGGTGCCTCTTCCGGCCTGTTTACTGTACCGGTAAGCAGCTTTGCTTCTATCATCAGGCGCAGGATGAGCTGGCGAATATGGTCCGTTTTGACCGGTTTGCTAAGATAATCATCCATACCCGCAGCTTTGCATTTTTCAATATCACCGGGCATGGCGTTAGCCGTTACGGCAATAATCAGCGTTGGACATTTGCCCAAACTGCGTTCATGGCGGCGAATTTGCCGCGCGGCTTCATAGCCGTCCATAACCGGCATATAGCAATCCATCAGGATGAGCAAGTAATCATTTTTTTGTACTTTGTCCAATGCATGCTGCCCGTTATCCGCCAGGTGCACAGCAGAAAAACCCATATGCTCTAATTGCAGGGTTAATAAATCTCTGTTATCAATATTGTCTTCTACCACCAGGACAGGCTGATGTAACAAGTCGTCAGGAATTCTCACCGTATGCTGGCAGCCGGTAGTACTGGCGGCTGCCAAACTGGGGTTTTCCGACAATTCAAAAGGAATGGTAAACCAAAAAGTGGACCCTAGTCCTTTTTGGCTGCTTACAGCAATAGTACCGCCCATCAGCTCCACCATCCGTTTGGAGATTGCCAGCCCTAGCCCGCTGCCGTTATAATTGCAGGTCGAGTAATTATCAATTTGGGAAAAAGGCAGAAATAGCTTTTGCAAGTGCTCTTCTGAAATCCCCATCCCCGTGTCGATAACCTCAAAACAGATATATTTCTTCCCTTCCCGGGTCTTCAATGACACACAGATATGCACGCTTCCACCGTCGGTAAATTTGATAGCGTTATCTACCAGATTCATAAGTACCTGCTTGACCCGAATCCGGTCACCGTAACATACCACAGCCTGGACAACAGGATGGATAGTAAAGTCAAGGATGATCTGCCGCTTCTCAGCCTTTTTGGCATAAAGACGAACCACATCAATCACGACATCAGGCAGGCTAAAATCAGCTTTCTGTAAATCCATCTTACCGGCATCAATCTTAGTATAATCCAAAACATCATTAATCAAAATCAGCAAGCCGTCAGTGGCATCCTGCAACAGATGCAGGTAACTCCACTGTTGCTCGGATAAATCAGTTGCCAGCAGTAAATCAACCATGCCAACAATAATATTCATCGGCGTGCGGATTTCATGACTAATGGTGGCGAGAAACTCACTCTTGGTACTGTTGGCCTGCTCCGCCATATCCAGCAATTGCGCCTGCTTTAGCAACTGAGCCTCCATCTGCTGGCGGCCTATATCCCCGTCGGTTTGCCCGTCGTTGCCGGCATCCTTGATCATATCGTTCACATAAACCAAAAACACAGGCTGTCTGTCAGCCGCAGCGGATATTCTGATGATTTCCCAGGCGTATATTCTTTTGCTGCCGGACCGGGGATAAAATTCATTACTGGTTCGAAAAACTGCCAGATCAAATCGTACATCGGCTAAAAACCGCCGGATAGAAATATCTTCCCCTGCGGGTTCCTGAACATTCAGCAGTTGCCAAAAACGGTTGTTAGCTTTTAAAACACTGCCGCTTTTGTCTGCTACGGCAACACCTGTCATTTGGGTAGTCAATACTGTTTCAAGTAACTGATAATCCCGCACCGGTATCATGAGTATCTCCCCCACTAATAACACTAATGCTGTTATTCGACTTTTTTATTAAATCTCCTGTATAAAATAGTAACTGGCTCATCCAGGCCTGCCGCCATACAATCCCGCACCACAGTACAAACTATCTGTTGTCCAAAAACTATACTGCGGCTGGAATATACGAAACGGCCAGGCTCCCCCACTGTAAGAAACCTGGCTTTTAAGCATTGTCCGCTTTATTCTTTTAGCAGTTAATTAGGCAATTTCCTCATATACAGCTTTGGTATTGCAAAAACACTGCTCAATTAAATGTAAGGAGTGATCTATATTGTCTATATTGCCGGCTGCCGCTTTGGCTTCCATTGCCGCGCATAACTTCACCAGTTCCTGGGCGCCGATGGCTGCACTGCCAGACTTCAGACTGTGACTAATATTTTTGACGGCCACCATATCATTATTTTCAGCCGCTGACGCTATTGCCTCGCACTTTTGCGGGAATTCGGCGGCAAATAGATCAACCAGCCGGGTCAGTAAATTATACCCCTTTAACCGGCTTAGTTCCCTAATTTCCGCCACTATATCCATATCCACCAAATCCTGTTTTTCCTTCTCAGAGAAGCTGGTTGAGCCTGCGGATTCCTTGACAGCCGCTTTTATCATACACTGTTCCAACACTTCTTTGAGCCGGGATAATGTCACCGGTTTGCTCAAAAAGCCGTCCATGCCGGCCTCAATACACTTGGAACGGTAGTAGTCTTCCACATGGGAGGTTAAGGCGAAAATGGGCGTATGGCAGCCTTGGCCCCGATCAAGCTGACGGATAATGCGGGTCGCCTCAAATCCGTCCATCCACGGCATATAGCAATCCATCAGAATGAGCGCATACTCATGTGCCTCCACCGCCTTGACAGCCTCTGTTCCGTCCGTGGCCACATGCACGTTAACAATATTCAGTTTTGCTAACTGCAGCAGTACCAGTTCCCGGTTAACAGGGTTATCCTCCACAACCAGGACCGAACCCGGCATTGGCAGTTCCAGACCGGCAGCCTGACTGGCGGTTCTCAGTTCCTGCGGCTCTGCGGCGATTTGCATGGGTACGGAAAACCAGAAGGTACAGCCGGTTCCGTTTTTGCTTTTTACCCCAATAGTTCCACCCATCAGCTCCACCAAATGTTTGCAAATAGCTAATCCCAAACCGGAGCCTTCACTTTTTTGCTCCACTGAGGAACTCACCTGGTAAAAAGGGGTGAACAACTGATCCTGCGCCGAATCTTTAATGCCACAGCCTGAATCACTTACTTCACAATGCAAAACAACAGCTTCATCTTGCTGCCGGCTTATCCATGCCTTGATAATAACCGTACCGTTGGGTGTAAATTTAATGGCATTGCTCACCAAATTAATGAGAATCTGCCGCAGGCGTACAGGATCGCCCAGTACCAGCGGAGCCGGCTCTACAGAACAGTCCAGCCGCAGTTCTGTCTTATTTTGTTTGGCTTTGACACTAAACAAGCTAATTACCCCTTCAAATAAGGGTAGCAAATGAACCGGCACAACCTGCAGTTCATATTTGCGGGCCTCCATTTTGCCCAATGCCAGAATATCATTGAGAATAACGTTTAGCGAACTGGCTGATTCATAAACGACGGTGGCATATTTGCGCTGCTGCTCATTCAGCGGTGTATCCAGCAGCATTTCCAGCATGCCAATAATCCCATTCATGGGAGCGCGGAGATCATGGCTAACCTTGGCGACAAACTCAATCTTCGACCACATGGCTTTCTCTGCAACCTGTTTCATTTCCTGGGCCGTTTTCTCGGCCTTAAGCCGCTCATTATCGGTATAGATCACTTCCAGTAAGATGCCGGCCGTTGATATAAAAGGCCTTAAAATCTGCAGTTTTTCCTCATCATAGCTTGTACCCAAGCGTCCAAGGACAAATACGCCAAAAAACACATCGCCGGAGGTAATGGGGATGCCGATTAGCGACGGGTCCTGTTCACCGCCTTTAGGCCTCAGGATTGTTTCCCGCCGGTTAAGTACTGCGGCAGCATGCTCCCGGACCCCTCTGGCCAGTATATTTCTTTGCTGCTCGGCCACTGCATCCGCCATACATTCCCAGGATAAGAATACAGAATCGTTGCCATCCTGCTCATTTTTTTCCCCTTCCAGAAAAGCGTAGTCACTGCCGGTAACATGCAATAACCGGTCAAGCATGGCGCCGAAAACAGCACTGGCGTGGTTGTTGCGGATGAATTCGGCGGTACCCCACTGCAGGACATCAAGGAGATTGGCTTGTTTCATACGCGCGTTTTCAGTATTTTTTAGAGTGGTAATATCATGGCTGACAATTAAAATGGCGTCTGTACCAAATTCATCTTGTTCCAAAGGAGTTAGTGTCGTATGCAGGTGCTTCACTCCGTCAGGCAAAGTGTGGCTCCATTCAAATGAAACCACCTGGCCGGTTTTAACCTTTTTAAGCTCTTCCAGGTACAGTGTCCTAACCGGCTCACCGAACATATCTTCCAACCGGGCTCCCAGATATTTTTCCGCAGGCAGTCCCTTCCGGCGGTACCAGTTGCCGTAAACACTGGTAAAACGGTGCTCTTTGTCCAGTGTTGCTATGAAATCGTCCATAGAATCCACTAAGGACCGGAAACGATATTCACTGGCGATTAATTGTCCCTGCGTAATTTTTAACGCCTGAAGCGCAGTCTGTTCCTGTTCAAAAGGTTTTACGATCGTAAATATATATAAACTGCGCAATAAAAAACAGTAGCCGATAAACCGGTAGGCATGCGCGGTAATGACATCCAGCGCATTGATATGAGAAAAAAACGTGCCAATACTCTGGCCACCGATAAGAAATACATAACCGAGCATCAGGTTTAGCCCTTCCGGGGTACGTTCCCGGCAATAACTATTATAGATAGTCCACAGACTGGCACCAAACCCGGTTATGATTATATACTCAAACAGGATCTTAAGCGCTGTCCCGCCCTCTCCCGGCACAAATAAAATAGGTAAACTGACCGATTTCCCTACCAGAAACAGGACAACCGTTATGGTGATAATGCCGCTGACCACATAATAGAAAAAGCATGATCTGGCCAGACAAGTATCTGCCTTGCGCCATACCAGCCACAAGCCGATGCTTTGTGCCAGCCGGGCGGTTACACTTGTCCAGGAAGATAACTGTCCGTTGTCCAGGTTTTGCGCAGCCAGCAGTACTGTTAACGGCAGACCGGGATAGGACAGCACATGGACAAAGGTTACCATGCCGACAAAACAAAAAATAGCTCCCGGCAGAATCCGGTAGCGTGAGCTATTATGGTTATATAGCACCAACCCCTGCAAAGCGATGGCGGAAGCCGCCGCCACAATCCCCAGAGCCATTATAATATGATATAAAAAGGCTGCTTCCCGGTTTATTTGGACATCGCCGATAGTGGACACCGCCAGCAAAACTGCCAAAGAGAGGCCCGCGGCCGCCAAATATAATTTTTCTGTCTTATTCATTGCCTTGAACCTCCCGTTATGCTGCCTGGGCGGGTTGTAAAAAAAATGTGACCGATTCAAGAAAATACAGTACGGTTGATTTTACTCACAACTGAATTATACTGTAAAATCAAAAACCAATATCTGACGTCATTCTTACATAATTCTTACATTTTTCTTACAAAACATGGCTCTTGCCCTGCAAAATTAGAGCCAAAGATTCCGCTACCGATCATTACGTACCGGAATCTTTGGCGGACACGATATTTATGTCAGGCAGCCACTATTACCTTATCTCCATATCCAAAACAGTTGCCAGAAACATGACCACGCTAAGCGTCCCATTAAGATTGAAAAAGGCAAAATTGATTTTGGACAGATTAATCGGTGATACCGCAGCGTGCTGCTTAAACATTAAAATACCGGCAAACAGTAACCCCAGCCAATAACTTAGACCTAACGCCAGCATGGCGCCTGTCAGGATAAAAAATCCCATGGCGCCGATATGCGTGACAGCCGAAACAGTAAGCGCCCGCGCAATGCCAAAACGGACCGGGATAGAAAACAAGCCGTTGGTACGGTCATAGTCAAAATCATCACAGGCATAAATAATATCAAAACCGGCTACCCATAAGGCTACACCGCAGCTAAGCAGCAGAATGCCGGTTTCTACCGCATTGGTAATAGCAATCCAGGCGGCAAGAGGTGCTAAGCCGATGGTTATGCCCAATACAAAATGTGACAGCCAGGTAAAGCGCTTAGTATAAGAATAAAAACCAAACGCCAGCACACATACGGGGGATATTTTAAAAGCCAGGGGACTCAGTTTATAGGCCGACACGAAAAACAACAGCGCAAAGAGTAAGGTATATAACCATGCTTCCGCAACTTTAATCAGCCCCTGCGGGAGCGCCCGGTTCTTGGTCCGGGGATTATCAGCATCAATATACCGGTCTATTATCCGGTTTAAAGACATCGCTGTTGTTCTGGCGCCAACCATAGCTAAAGTAATCCAAATCAGGTTATGATCAATAATTAACTGTCCCTCAGCTAAAAAGACCGCCATATAGGTAAACGGCAAAGCAAAGATCGTATGTTCGAATTTAATCATTTCTAAAAATATCATAATTTTACGTAGAGTCATTATTTCACCGTCCCTCTCGCCAACAATAACACCCGGAAAAATAAAGGCTGATGTTATAGCCTACTTATTTTATCGTATAAAATAACGATGACATAATCCTGACAGAATTCTTACACCTTCCTTACTTCACCAAAACACAAACGAATTGTGAATGATTACTATAAATACATTGTATAGTAAGAAACCCCGTATTAGAAAAATGCGGGGTCTCTTATCTGTCAGGGTGGTAGATATCGGCCAAGGTCTCTGCCAGAAACGGATATTGAAATACATACCCCTGCTGCAATAAGCGTTTAGGATATACCCGCTGTCCTTTCAGCAAAATTATATCGGCCATTTCGCCAAATAGCAGGCGGACAACGAACGACGGCAGAAAAGTTCTACTTTTACTGCCAAGAGCATTCCCTAAAACTTTCATAAAATCCTTCATCGTAACAGCATTGGGCGTACATAAATTATATGCGCCGTGCCAACGATCCTGCTCTAATGCCAGTAGAATAATATGAATCAATTCTTTACGGTGAATCCATGATATCCATTGCCGGCCATGGCCAAGATAACCACCTAAACCGTAGCGAAAAGGGATCGCGACCCTTGACAGCAAGCCGCCGTCCCGTTCCAGGATATGGCCAAAACGAAACCGGACAACGCGCAAGCCTAACGCTTCGGCCTGCATCGCCTCTGCTTCCCATTGCCGGCAAACCTCCGCCAAAAAATCATGGCCGCTGCTGCTGTCTTCATCAAACCAGCGTGACGGGTCGGTGCCATAGTAGCCTGCTGCCGAAGCATTAATCAGCACGGACGGATAAGCGAATCCCAGCTCCCGGTTACGACGAATACTGCGGACGATCTGGCGGGTGGTATCCACCCGGCTGGTTAAAATTCGCCGGCGTACCGCCTCTGTCCAGCGGCTGCCGGCAATATTTTCCCCGGCCAGGTTAATCACCGCATCGGCGCCGGCAATAACGGCCGGAGCAAAAAGAGCCTGCGGCAGCGGTAACGTTCCCGGTTGTACGACCTTATCGCCATGAAAAAATACCTGACAGGTATCGCCACGCCGGAAAAGTAAATCAACCAATGCCTTACCGACAAAGCCGGTTCCGCCAACAACCAATACATTCACGCTAATTTCCCCTCACTGTTTTCAGCCGTAAGCGCAGCTATAGTGAATTACTGTGTTTCAAAAACCTCAATCAAATGGGTTATTACAAACAACTCTTTAACGAGGCCTGTTACACCCTGCAGCGTTACTTTGCCACCCAACCGGCCGGCACTCTTATGCAAGGCGATAAGGGTTGCTATCCCGGCACTGTCCAGATAGTCCACCTGAGCCATATCAATCAAAAACTGACTGTAGCCAGCAGCCACATATTCGAGCAGCTCAGAGCGCAGTTGTTCTGCATCTTCTGTATAAATAGCTCCAGCCAGGCTGACTATGATCCGGTTGCCCTCAACGGCAAGTTTGTTAACCATCAGCTACCCCTCCTCTAACGCTGCTGCCAACAACAAGAATGGCTTCAGCTGCTAAAAAGCTGTCATTGAATAAAATGAATCAATATTACTTCGGTACCTTGCCGGTTATAGAAAATGGTATCACTCCAGGCCAGCATTAAAGGCAGGCCCCGCCCCCGTTCACTGGTAAGCAGCGATTGGAATATTTGCTCTATTCCGGCTGCTTTCAATTCATCAATCCGGGCATTGCCCGGAAATCCCTGTCCGTCATTTCTCACTCTGATTATCAGACGGGAACCAATTTTATTAATCTTTATTCTCACATTTTCGCCATACTGTCTGGCATTACTAATCGCTTCGCCTACAGCAATATCGATTTTACCAGCTTTATCTCCGGCTGCGGCCTGCAGAATATGATTGATGCGCCCCCGCAGCGTGCGACTTTCTACCCGGTTAGAGTAGTCAAAAAATAACGGAAAAGGTTTCATTCCCTTAACTTCTATACATAATGCCGAACAGTCATCTCGCATATTTTCCGCCGTCAAATGATTAAGCAGCTCGTAAGCCTCGTCAAATTGACCTACTTTCGTAACGGCTTCCGGGGGTAATTGCTCTAATATCCCGTCAGACAACAGGAAAAAAGTATCCCCGTTCTGGATAGGAAAAGAAACCGTGCCAAACCGCGGTATTGCCGTCACGCCGAGAAAAATTCCGGGAATGGCAATTTGGCCGTTTTCTGTTTGCGTACTGACCAAAGCATGATTGATGCCTGCCGACCAATAGGTCAGCTGCTTGCGGCGAAAATCCAGCGAAAACGCAATCAGCGCCACGAAAATATTATCCTGGAGGTTATCACATAAATACCGGTTAAGATCACTTAATCTTGCCAACGACCAGGGTTGTTCCTTATCCATCATTTCGTTAAGCAGCGTACTGACAGCCGAAGTATACAGCGCGGTGGCCACGCCATGCCCGGAAACATCAATCAGGTAGCCATGCAGCATATTCTGGTCATGGGTCCAGCGATAACCATAAAAATCGCCGCTTACAATTGTCAAGGGACGGAAAATAGTCCGGATGGTCAATTTATCGCTGAAATAATCTGCTGTCAGCAAGGAACGCTGCACAACGCCGGCCACTTCCACCTGATTTTGGATTTGGCTTTGCAGTTTCCGGCGTTCGGTAATATCACGCACGACACTGAAAACGATTTCTTTATTGCCAATATGTTCGCCGATAGAATTAACCTCAACAGGAAATTTACTGCCGTCCTTTCGCCGGTGCATAATTTCAAAAGTAATTCCTTTTCTGAAGGCAAGATCCATTTGTTCCCGCAAATACTGCGGCTGCTGGTCGATCCGCAGATCAATAAGGCGCTTGCCAAGAAGTTCTTCCCGCGTAAATCCATAAGCGGCTTCAGCGGCTGGATTGGCCTCGATAATGTTCCCGCTCTTAAAATCAACAAATAACATAATATCGCGGCTGTGAATAAAAAACAGCCGGTATTTTTGGAGTTCCTCCTGCGCTGATTGACGCTCCATTATTTCTTCTTCTAAGGTGGCATTGATTTCCTGCAATTGGACGGTACGTTCGTCCACTTTATTTTCCAGATCACAGTTTAGCTGGTAAAGAGCAATCTGCGCTTCCTGCCGGTCCATGACTTCTGCTGCTAACGTGGCGTTGATATCTTGTATTTGCATTACCTGCTGATTTAGCTGCAACTCCTTTTCTTTTAGCAAATCAATCGTCTTCTTGATTTTCTCGCCCATAGTAATAAAAGTTTCTTGCAGCAGGTTGATTTCATAAAACGTATTGGTTAAGCGCTTTTCATCCAATATTTCGTAGTTCTCTGCCGCGATATAATTGGACTGCTCGATTAACCAGTCTATCGGCCGTTTAATCCGGTTGGTTATCCGGGCGGCCCAAGGCAGAATAAATAAAACAAGAACAACAGTACTACCGGCCATGGCGGCCAGCTGCATATAAATAGGCGCCAGAATTTCACCTTCGCCAATACTGCCGATTAGAGTCCAGTTATGCTCAGGCATAAACTGGTAGGCGCCCATCAC
>JAEZQV010000324.1 GCA_023441125.1 Bacillota bacterium | reverse complement strand
TCCATCCGCACGATCCGGTCGCACCGCTTGCGTTTGGTGTTGCCGGCAGGCCGCCGGTGGTATTTCTCAATCATGCCGACCATGCGTTTACGATTGGCCTGAGTGTTGCCGACCTGGTGGCCGATCTCAGGCCGGCCGGACAGCAATTAAGTGTGGCCCGCAGACCTGTTGCCAGATCCGCCCTGCTGCCCATCCCGTTAACACCGCCGCCCGCTCTGCCGGATAAAAAGTCAGCCAGGCAGGCTTTGGCAATTGCGGAGGAAGCGGTCGTCATGTTAGCCATTGCCTCCCCCTATAAGCTGGTACCCTGCGGTGAATACAACTTTTTGAGTTTGCTGCGGGAGATTGTTACCCGGTATGATAATGTGGCCGTAGTGGTGGTTGGGCCGGCTGAGGCCGGGGAGTGGGCGCGGCTGAAAGACGAAAGTAGCGGGCGGATAAAGGCTGTGGGCCTGCAATATGATTTGCGTGTATTCCACAGTGCAGCCGACCTGCATCTGGTATCCCTGCCGATGGGGTCGATGACGGCCGCCCTGGAAGCGGGTCTGGCCGGTATGCCGGCGGTGGGCTTGCAGGTAAATATTGCTACCCTGGGAGCCGATGTTGCCCCAGGTACGGTTGACAGTCTTTTTGCTACGCGGCAAGAGTTTTTTACGATGCTGGATAAAATGGTCCGGGATACAGCCTTTCGCACGCAGCAGGGCAATCAGCTGAAAACGGCAATCCTGCAAAACCATTGTTCAGGCTGGCTGGAGCATCTCGATGCGCTCTACGCGCAGCTGCCCGACCGGCATTGCCCGGCAGACATAATAAATAACGGTGAACAGGACGCCGACAGCAGCGATGTTTGTTTGCTCTTTTTTCAGCATCGCGCCGGTTTGAGCGGTTCCGGTTTTGGTTAACCGAGTGGAGTGTAAGGAGGTTGCAGGATGCCTTTCTTTAAACACGACCAGGCTATCGTAGATTCCACAAATATTGGCGCAGGCACGAAAGTATGGGAGTTTGTTCACGTCCTGCCCGGGGCGGTTATTGGGGAGAACTGCAATATTTGTGCCCATGTCTTTATTGAGAACGATGTAATCATTGGGGATAACGTTACCATAAAATGCGGGGTACAAATCTGGGACGGCGTCAGAATCAAGGATAACGTCTTTTTAGGGCCCAATGCCACCTTTACCAATGACATCAGGCCGCGTTCCAAGCAGCAGCCGGCGGCGTACGCCCCGACAAATATTGAAGAAGGCGCTTCAATCGGTGCGAATGCCACCATTGTTGCCGGCAGTACGATTGGTAAATATGCGATGATCGGCGCCGGGGCGGTTGTCACCAAAAGCATACCCAATAACACCTTATGGTATGGAAATCCGGCAGAATTTAAAGCGTATATCTGCAACTGCGGCGAAAAATTAGATAGCGGACTGACCTGTAACAGCTGTCATAAATGTTACTTTTTAAATGAGGAAAACCGCATTGAGGCACAAGGCAGACTCTGCCGGTGATGCTTTGCCAGTTATAGTTTGGCAGAAAGCAAACAGAGGGGGTAAGCATGGAGATTAAAAAAACTTGCCTGGCGACGCTCCGCGACGGTTATCTGCAGGCCCGGATCTGGTTGTATAATTTGCTGAGTGACGGGGAGGTCCTGGGAGACCCCCGGATTATGCACCCCTGTATTTTTACCGGCGCCGGTAAAGTAGCTTTTGGCGAAAATGTGCGGGTGGGAATACGGCATTCCCCTAATTTCTGGCATGGCAGCAATCATTTTGATACGCGCAGCAGCGAGGCCTTGATTAAGATCGGTAATAATGTGGCCATAAATAACTGCTTTACCGCCATTTGCCTGGCCGGCATCACCATTGACGACAATACGCTGATTGGCTTTAACGTAACCATTATGGATTTTGACGCCCATGGTATCGAACCGGATTTGCGCCGGGGCAATCCGGGAAAACACGGCGCCGTTCATATCGGCAGAAATTGTTGGCTTGGCTCCAATACAGCCATTCTTAAGGGCGTCGCAATCGGCGATAATTCGATCATCGGGCTCGGCAGTGTTGTAACCGGCAATATCCCGGCCAATGTAATTGCCGCGGGGAACCCTTGCCGGGTCATCAAAGCAATAAGCGCTGAATAAGCGGACTGCGGCAGCGAAGCCGGCCGTAAGGGGGAATGAACCTACCCTTACGGCCGGCTTGTTTTTTTCCCGGCAAGCGTACCGCCGCCGTGGTCCAAAACGAAGTAGGCCCGGACGCTGGTGGCGGCCGGCTATATTTTGCAGACAAATGTCGCTCTCCGTGCTGCCTGCATAGTATGGTAGAGGACTCATTGCACACGGTGGGTAGATAGACTTACCGGCGGCGAGATCGATAGCTTGAGGGGGGCTGCAGCATATGGGTGTGGAGAAGGTCAGACTTATTGACCTGCCAAAAATTTGTGATCCGCGGGGAAATCTGAGTGTAATTGAAAGCGGGAGACACATTCCTTTTGATTTTAAACGGATATTTTATCTGTATGACGTGCCGGGCGGAGCTATGCGCGCCGGTCACGCCAACGTGAAATTAGAGCAGGTTATTATCGCCATGGCCGGCAGTTTTGACGTCCTTGTGGATGACGGCTGCCAAAAGGCCAAAGTGCATTTGAACCGCAGCTATCAGGGCCTTTATATTCCGGGGATGATCTGGCGGGAACTGGAAAACTTCTCATCGGCCTCGGTATGTTTGGTTTTGGCATCCGACTATTACGATGCAAATGACTACTACCGGGATTACAACGAATTTGTCCAGGCTGTCCGCAGGCCAATCCTGTCATAGAAGGAGAAACACCATGCATGTTCCGTTTCTGGAATTAAAAACTACTTATCGTGAACTTCAGACAGAACTGGATGCCATTTACCGGCACGTTATGGAGTCGGGGTGGTATATCCTGGGTGATGAGGTTAAGAGTTTTGAAGAAGAATTTGCCAGATATTGCGGCGTACAGCATTGTGTAGGCGTTGGCAATGGTCTGGAGGCCTTGCATCTGGTATTAAGAGCCTGGGGGATTGGTCAGGGCGACGAAGTGATTGTACCGGCCAATACCTATATAGCAACCTGGCTGGCTGTTACCTATGCCGGCGCCCGTCCGGTGCCGGTTGAGCCGGATGCCCATACCTACAACCTGGCGGCCGGCAAAATCGCGGCGGCGATCAATAAGCATACCAGAGCCATTATTGCCGTTCATCTTTACGGGCAGCCGGCTGATATGGATGCCATTAATCAGGTGGCCAGGGAATATAACCTAAAGGTGCTGGAAGATGCCGCCCAGGCGCAGGGCGCAAAGTATAAAGGGCGATTCACCGGCAGCCTTGGCGATGCGGCCGGGTTTAGTTTCTATCCCGGCAAAAACCTCGGCGCCTACGGGGATGCCGGGGCCATAACCACCAATGATGAACAACTGGCAGATACGCTGCGGACCCTGAGAAATTATGGCTCAAAAATTAAATATTGTAACGAGTGCCAGGGATTTAACTCCCGTTTGGATGAGCTGCAGGCTGCCTTTTTACGGGTAAAACTAAGACATCTGGAGGAATGGAACCGGCGGCGCATCAGCCTGGCGGCGGTCTATCTGCAAAAACTGAACAGCCCGGGGCTGGTTTTACCTTATGTCCCGGAAGATATAGCACCGGCCTGGCATTTGTTCGTTGTGAGAACCACACGCAGAACCGAGCTGCAGGAATATTTAAAGAGCAATGATATTGATACGTTAATCCATTATCCGGTGCCGCCGCATCTGGCTGGTGCGTACCGGTCCCTCGGTTTTGCCAAGGGTGATTTCCCGGTAACCGAGCGCCTGGCCGATGAGGTACTGAGTCTGCCTATGGGGCCGCATCTAAAGATTCCGATGGCCGGCTTCGTAATTCAGACCGTCAACAGTTATGGCAAACCCGGTCCGTAAGGCCGGCAATATGATAACTCTGAGGTGATTTTAGTTGCAGACAGTGCTTGTTACCGGCGGCGCCGGCTTTATCGGCAGTAATTTTGTCCAGTATATCCTGGCCAATACCAATTGCCGGATTATCAACCTGGATGCCTTAACCTATGCGGGCAACCTAAATTCCCTGGCTGCTGTTCTGCAGCATCCCCGCCACATTTTCATCAAAGGCTCCATTACGGACCGGGAATTGCTCAATGAACTGCTGGATCAATACCGGCCGGACGGGGTTGTCCACCTGGCCGCTGAATCCCATGTAGACCGTTCCATTGACGGACCGGAGGCTTTTGTTCAGACCAATATTGTGGGAACCTTTACCCTGCTGGAATGCCTTCGCCATTACTGGGCACCGCAGGCTGCCGGCTGGAAAGCGGCGTTCCGCTTGGTGCATATCTCTACCGACG
>JAEZQV010000476.1 GCA_023441125.1 Bacillota bacterium | reverse complement strand
GCGGAATTGTCCGGGATTTCGATCAGCTGCCCCTTTACGCTACCTTGGAGAAAGCCAGAGTCGGCATCGTGGGGGAGATCCTGGTCAAATATCATCCCGCAGCCAATAACGGGCTTGTCCGGCTGCTGGAGCAGGAACAAACTGAGGTTATTGTACCGGATTTGCTGAATTTCTTTTCCTACAGCGCGTATGACCGGATCGCCGCATACGACCTCCTCGCCGGCAGCTTCGGCGACAGGGTAAAAGCCGAGCTGTTCATTAAAATCCTGGAATTGTACCGTGGCGATATGAAGAAGGCGCTCTCTGACAGCAAGCGGTTTGATGCGCCGCATGCCATAAAAGACCTGGCCGCGCTGGCCCAAAAGCACTTGTCCTTGGGGAATATGACCGGCGAAGGCTGGCTGTTAACCGGGGAAATCGCCGCGCTGCTGCGCAGGGGCATCCGCAATATTGTGTGTGTGCAGCCCTTTGGCTGCCTGCCCAATCACATTGTCGCCAAGGGAATGTTCAAAGAATTGCGGCGCTCGTACCCCGAAGCCAATATCATTTCGCTGGATTATGATGCCGCTGCCAGCGAGGTCAACCAGCTGAACCGTATTAAACTTATGCTGGCTGTAGCGGGAGGTCCGCACATTGTGAAACGCAGCGACCATCCGCTCTCCACTGACGGCGCTCGGTAAACGGTTATCTGGCCGTCTATCGCCGCTTGCAGTCATAGAGAAGAAAAAATTGTTGAGCGACAGTAAGGGAGGCGAAGGAATTGTTAACCAAGGAACAGTGCAAGACAGCCCTCCAGGAACGGCTACTGGCGTTGGCGGGTACGAGCCTGGATGAGGCCTCGATCGCGGAGCAATACGCCGCGCTGGCCAGCCTGGTCCGGGATTACATCGGTCAGCGCTGGGTGGACACCACCCGCCGCTATGACGACCACAGGCAAAAGCAGGTATACTATTTCTCGATTGAATTTTTACCGGGACGCCTGCTGGACACTAATCTCTATAATCTCGGCATCCGGGAAGTTTGGCGGGAAGCCCTTGGCGAACTCGGCATCAACTACGCCGAACTGATCAACGCCGAACACGATGCCGGCCTCGGCAACGGCGGCTTGGGGCGGCTGGCCGCCTGCTTTCTCGATTCCCTGGCGTCCCTTGCTCTCCCCGGCCACGGCTGCGGCATCCGCTATACCTACGGCCTCTTTGAACAGGCTATCGTTGACGGCGTGCAGGTGGAAAAACCGGACACCTGGCTGAAAGACCTGAATATCTGGGAATACCGCAAAGCCGGCAAAGCTGTTTTGGTCGAGTTCGGCCCGCCGCTGGGGACCGTCAAGGCCGTCCCCTATGACATCCCCATCATCGGCTTTGACAACCGGACCGTCAATACCCTGCGCCTGTGGAGCGCCGAGGTGCGGGACGGCTTCAGCGTCAATTATTCCAGTTTAACGCCGGATGATGTCCGTAAACTGCTGGAATATAAAAACAGGGTGGAAGCCATTTCCCAAATTCTCTATCCCGACGACCGCTACGAGGAAGGCCGCCATTTGCGCCTCATCCAGGAGTATTTCCTGGTTTCGGCGGGGCTGAAGAGCATTGTCCGCCATATCAAACGCAAACAGGGCCCTGTTCTGTCCCATCTGGCCAGTCAGGTTGCCATCCATATCAATGACACTCATCCGGCGCTGGCCATCCCGGAGTTGATGCGCATTCTCATGGACGAAGAAGGCTTGGGCTGGGACGAGGCCTGGACCATCACCACCCAGACCATCTCCTACACCAATCACACCGTCTTGCCGGAGGCTTTGGAGAAATGGCCGGTCGGCCAGGTTCAAAGCCTGCTGCCCCGCATCTATGAAATTATCCACGAAATTAACGAACGGTTCTGCGCCGAACTGTGGCAGCGCTATCCCGGCGACTGGGACCGCATTGCCGCCATGGCCGTCATCGCCGACGGTTTTGTCAAGATGGCCCACCTGGCTGTGGCCGGCAGTCACAGCGTCAACGGCGTGGCTGCACTGCACAGCAATATCCTCAAAAATGACCTGCTGAATCTGTTTTATCAGTATACGCCGCAGAAATTCAACAATAAAACCAACGGCATCACCCACCGCCGCTGGCTGCTCGCCGCCAATCCCGGCCTGGCCGGCTTAGTCACCGACACCATCGGCCGCGGCTGGCTGCAGCAGCCCAATGAATTGGCAAAGCTGCTGCCGTTTGCCGCCAGCACGGCTTTCCAGCAAAAACTGGCGGCCGTGAAACAGGAGCGGAAAGAAGCCCTGGCCCGATTTATTTTTGACAACTATCAACTTGCCCTGGATACCCATTCCCTGTTCGACGTACAGGTCAAACGCATTCATGCCTACAAGCGCCAGCTCTTAAACGCGCTGCGGATTATGGAACTTTACCGGCGGTTACGGGATAACCCCCACCTGAACATCCTGCCCCGCACCTTTATCTTCGCCGGCAAAGCGGCGCCCGGTTACTACCTGGCCAAAAAAATCATCCAGCTCATTGTCACCCTGGCCAAAAAAATCAACAACGATGCCGCCATTGAGGATAAACTCAAGGTCGTCTTTCTCGAAAACTACAATGTGTCGCTGGCCGAAAAGATTATTCCCGCCGCCGATATCAGCGAGCAGATTTCCACCGCCGGCAAAGAAGCTTCCGGCACCGGCAATATGAAATTTATGATGAACGGCGCGATCACGGTCGGCACCTTAGACGGCGCCAATGTGGAAATCCGCGAAGCCGTAGGCGCTGAAAACATCGTCATTTTCGGCCTCACCGCCGAAGAAGCAGCAGCCTGCTATCAAACAGGCCGCTGCAATCCGCTCATGGTGTATAACCAGGACGAACGGGTGCGACATTGTGTCAATCAACTGATCGACGGCAGCCTGCCCGTCATCGGCGACGAGTTCAAACCGCTGTACGACTATTTACTGCATCCGGGCGGCGCGTTTCTGGAACTGCAGGATTTTGCCGCCTATCTGGCAGCCCAGGAACGGCTGGAGCGCTTGTTCCGCGACGACCACGCCCGCTGGCAGGCGGCAGCCACAAATATCGCTTATTCCGGCCGATTTTCCAGCGACCGCACGGTCACGGAATACGCCGATGCGATCTGGCATATCCGGGCGTCTCACATCCCGCCGTTATAACAGGCATGGACCGGAAGTAACCGCTACGAAAAAAACAACCGGCAAGCGCTTGACCTATTCCTAGCGCTTAACACAAATAGCGTGCTGATCAGCACGCTATTTGAACACGCAAAACTCATATGCAGCCAGGCGTCCCGCCGTTCTCCACAACAGCCGGCTTCTTCCGGCCTAGCTTTACGGCGGACGGGCAATTGAAGCGAGACGACGGTTCTTTTGCTTTGTTCAGGGCCCGCGAATTCGCGGGCCCTGAACTTCATCTAGTTTAGTTTGATTTTCTGTCTGATAGCAACATGCCGGCAACGCCCACGTTGTCATGGTCGTTCTCTTTGATTAAGACTGTGATAACCTCGGCTCACCTCCTCTTTTTTGTTATGTCCTAAAAATCAGCTGTTACCCGGAATGCGTTCCGCTATTTTCTTCCATTCATGCTTATCAAGAAAGCTGCCTGGCACATTGTCTTCCATCTCTTTAAACATGACGTACGGCATGCTGAAGGATAAGAGGTCGGCGTCAATATGAGGCCGCACCGAAATATCCGTCATGCCGATAACAGCCCGCGGACGTTCCTTGTCTGCCTCGCTCCAGGGAAACAGGCAAGTCGTCTGACAGCCAGCCGCAAAGGGAGCCATAACACTGTCATAGCCGGGACGGCCATAATTGGCCAACACAATGAGCGCCGTCAACTGGTCCGGATTGGCATAAAAGACAACCACCTTCGGTTCTTCTTGGGCAGTGTCTACTTCTGCCAAGGATTTAAATACAATATATTGTTCCGGTATATCAATGCCAGGAACTGACTCCATCCAAGCTTTTGCCAGCTCAGGTGTTTTTTTGAACCCCTCCGGCTCGCGTATTCCCGCTACCATAGGTAACCCTTCTTTTCCTGTTGACAGAAAATATTCCATGCCTTCTGTATACTCATGTAACAATCCTAAGCCGATGCCGCCTCCCTCACAGCCAAAGGTAGTACGGCTGAAAACAGCCCGGCGCCCCTTGGCCGCTGCGGTGAGCATGGCGGCAACACAGCCCCAGCGTCCTTCCTTGAACTCCAATGCCCCCTGCGGTTTCTCGCTGGTAAAAAGTATCGCCACCGGAGAATACCTGAGTTTTAACCTCTTTGCAATTTCACTCTGCATAATAACTTCCTCCTTTGCTTTGTTTCCTTAACTCAACGGTTTGTTTAGACACACCCTCCCCCCTGCCGTGAAGTAAATCCCTCAGATTGACCCAGGTCAATACAAGGGTAAAAATTGCCTGCTTTATTGTCAGGCAAAACCTCCTCTTGACAATACAAATACTGTTTATATAATATTATACTTGATTCAGTCCATATTAATTAAGCAAATTCCCCATATCGTGACAACAGGATCGAACTCCGGTTAGGAGGTTGTTTACCATTACCAGAGTTATAAAAGAGGCTGAAGTTCGGCGGGCCGAACTAATGAACGCGGCAGTGGAGCTGTTTCGTTCTGTCGGCTACCAAAAAACAATGATTATTGATATTACCAAAAGCGCGGGGGCTGCTAAAGGCACCTTCTATCATTATTTCCCTACCAAAGAAGCTGTCCTGGAAGCAATTTGCCACAGCTGGGCAACCGAAACAGCCACCTCATTCAAGCGGGAGAACCGTCATCTTGCTGCTTTACCTAAACTACAATTATTTATTGCAGACCTGTTTCTTCCTAATGAGCTGAATCTGCTTTTTAAAAGGCTATGGGATGAAGATCAACTTAATCTGTATTATAAAGCGTGGAGAAATCTGGTTGAAGCTGTCTTTAATTCACTCCTCACCGATATCATTCGACAAGGAATTCAGGAAGAAACCATGCATGTGGCTTGCCCGGAAGAAGCGACTGCTTTTTTCTGGAGTACCTTGCATTGCGTATGGGAAGCCATTTTCTTTCAAGACCCACCTGAACTCATTGACACCAAAGTAAAAACGGCTGAGTCGCTATTGGAACGGGTTTTGGGAATCGAGGAAAGCATACTTAAAATATCATTGGCCACTTATAGGCTTGCATAAGAACTATGCATCTTTTTTTACCCCGCAATTGACCTGGGTCAATTGATTATTTTCTCCATCCAGTTCCGTTTCACTCCAGCGGCGGCGGCGCGGTTCCCGGTTTTCCTTTGCCTCTTCGCAGAAGCGCGGCCGGAATCAGCATAAGAATGCAAGCCACCAAGAGAGCGACAAAGGCATCGTCAAAAGCGAATATCACCGACTGGCGCTGCACCACGCCGCTGATCATTGCCATAGCCTTATGCTGAACGATACCCGGCGAATAGCCCGATTGCAGCCATACATTATCAATATAGGTAAACATGTGCCGGGTCGCTCCCGGAGGGGTGCCCGCTCCCCAGAGCAGTTTTTCCATCCCCACCATGGTATTTTTGGTGGCAATGGACGCCACGTTGATGTTTTCGGCGTTGTGGGCCAGATGGTGGATTCCCCGGGTCTGCATCAGGGTCGACAGCAGCGCGATGCCAAAGGAGCCGGCCAGCTGACGGACGGTATTGCTAAGGGAACTTGCCCGGCTGATCTTAGGCAGCGGCACAGTATTCATCCCCAGCACCGTTGCCGTCATGAGAAACAGCCCGAAGCCAATGCCGCGGAGAATCATGCCCAGGGTAATCGTTGTATACGTGGTATCCATATCCAGATACATGAAGGGTACTACGCTGGCAATTACGAAAGCGATGCCGGCGAGCACCACCGGTTTTGCGCCAAACCGGTCGGCCAGCTTAGCCGCTACCGGCATGACCAGGCCGGAGGCGACGGCCGAAGGCAGCATGAGAATGCCGGACTGCATCGCGGAATAGTCGCGCACATTCTCGAAATAAAGAGGAAAGATAAAAATAGTGCCAAATAAGGCACCATACCCTATAAAGGTAACCAAAGAGCTAAAGGAAAAATTCCAGTCGGCGAACAGACGCAAATCAATGATTGGCTGTTCATGATTCAGTTCAATCGCGACAAACACTATCAGGCTGGCAAAGGCGATGTAGAGTAGGCTGAGGATATAGGCCGACGTCCAGCCTTCCTCCACTCCCTTGCTCAACGCCAGCAGCAGGCAGAACAGCCCCACGGCGGACGTGACAAACCCACCCAGATCAAATTTGCTCCCGTGGTGCACCGGCGTTTCCTTTAGCACTAGCGCCGCGGCGATATAGCCGATGATTCCCACTGGAATATTGATGGTAAAAATCAGCCGCCAGTCCCAGTACTCCACCAGGTAACCGCTCAGTGTCGGGCCGACCGCCGGTGCTACCATAGCCGATATGCCCCAGATACCGATGGCCATGTTTCTTTCCTCAATCGGGAAAATCCGATATACGATGGTCATGGTAACCGGGATGATTGTCCCGCCGCCGATGGCCTGGATCACCCTAAAAATAATCATCGACTCATTACTCCAGGCCATACCGCAGAACAATGATCCCACGGTAAACACCATCAGACTAATCAAATACATGCGCCGTGTCCCGAAGGCATCACAAAAGTAGCCTGTTACCGGCTGCAGCACGCCCATGGTCAGCATATAAGCGGTCAATATCCACTGGGCATCCTCCGAATTAACAGAAAAAACCGCCATCATCTTCGGGATGGCAATATTGACAATGCTGGTATCTAAAATACTCATGAAGCCGCCGATGCTAATGACACCAAGCGCCCACCAGCGGTAACGCGCCTCAGAGAGTGTCAAGCGAGGAATCTTCACAATGCCACCCCCGTCAGTCCAAGTGGACTTTAACGATCACCGACATTCCGGGGCGGAAGACAACATCTGGATTTTCGGGCAGGCTGATCTTAATCGGAATGCGTTGAGTAACCTTAGTGTAATTATTCGACGCATTCTCGGTAGGAATGAGGGCGAACACCGAAGTGGCAGTGTTGCCGATTTCGTAGATCTTACCGCTAAATGTCCGGCCCGGATATCCGTCTATGGTATATTGCACCAATTGAC
>JAEZQV010000472.1 GCA_023441125.1 Bacillota bacterium | reverse complement strand
CTTTGCCTGACAGGGCAAAGCAGGCTCTGGCTACCGCCCATCATATTGAGCCGGCCTGGCATGTCGCACATTTGGCGGCTGCGCAGCAGCATACCGACAACGGGGTGTCAAAGACAGTAAACCTTCCCCAAAATGCGACAACAGAAGATGTGGCCGGAGTATTCTGGTCGGCTTACAGTAAGGGCTGCAAAGGGATAACCGTATACCGCGATACCAGCCGGGCACAGCAGGTACTTACGCAGGGTGTCAATATTCGCTGTGAGGAATGCCGCTTAGACTAACATGCTGCTATGATCCTAAAAATTTCGTCTGTTTTAGCTAGTAATAAAGTCCTAGCTTAGTAGGATTTTTTACCCTTTTTTTCCATTATGGCGAATTTTCGTCTGTCTCTGGCAGGAATCAGCATAAACCATGTCGAATAAATCCCCCAAATTGATGTAAAAATTCCTGGGGAGGCGTTTGCGTTGGCGCTTGGATTAATTGATAAATTAGCTAATTTTCTAATACCTATTGAAGAAGAAACAGCCCTGCCGGAAAAAGCGGAGGCAGCTGCCGCCAAAGAAGCCGGCGTTAAGGAGTTGGCCCTGCCGGAACAGGAACGCCGTCCCAAACTAAAGGTACACAGCCAGCCAACCGGCGGTAATCTCAAATTGTACATCGATCTGCCGACAAGTTTTGATGATGTGCAGATGTACGCCGATTATCTCAAAACCAACATTGCCGTGGTGATAAACTACCAGCAGGTTGATGCCGCTACTCAGCAACGCATGTGTGACTTTTTAAATGGTGTATGTTATGTACTGGGCGGCTGTGTTCAGCGGGTTTCGGACAAGGTAATCCTGTATGCGTATGCCAATATTGACGTGGATAAGAAGATTTTCGCCTATTCTGTGCCGACGTATGTACGGGTGAAAAACGAATAGTGGCAGGCGGTGGCTGTGATGCTGTTATAAACCAGCATTACAGCTTTTTATTTAACCGCAATAATAATAGCCTAAGGTTGGCATGTGCTGCGACCTGCCAATCCTTAGGCTGTGCATCAAGCCCCGCCCAGGATTTGTTATAAAGGCGTTCCGTCCATCATATGTTGTAAGGGGATTTACTATCCGTATACGCCTGGATAGAAGGAGGGGTTTGATGAGACGATTCAGAACAAAAAACGGCAGGTTCGGCGCCTTGGTCGGCCTGATCGCGCTTAGCGCCATGATCATTGTGTTCGCGATTAATTTGCCGGTATTCTCCGCGTCAAGCACCGGACAAATATTTGCCGTAGTCTGGAGTATGTTTGCTTTGGCAATGTTTATGGCTCAGGCGCTTTGCTTAGTGCCGGTCCGTCACCGTCAACCGGTTATAAGACCAAGCTTTGCCGGTGTCAGGGATGCCCGAACCCGCAAAAATAGCCGCAGCCTGCGTACTATGCGCGACTGACTTATAAAAGCGCCCCAAAACGGGGCGCTTTTATAAGTCAGTTCAATTAGGTCAGGGAGGCCAGCACAGCGGCTAAGTTATTCAACAGGTTGTCCAAGTCATCACGGGTAATTACGAGTGGCGGCTGAAAGGCCATAACGTTCCGCTCCGGACCGTTTTTGCCAATGAGGAAGCCGCGATTTTTCATTTGCTCTAGAAGCAGATCGAGCTGCTCTGTTGCCGGGGATTTATCCGCATTGACCATTTCGGCCCCCAGCATTAGGCCATGCCCGCGAATATCGCCCAGCAGGGGATGCTTTTTCTGCAGTTCAGTCAGGCCTTGTCGGAGATAAGCACCGAGTTCAGCGGCGCGTGCCGGCAGGTCATACCTGGTTATGACCTCGAGCGTAGCCAGCGCGGCAGCAGAGGTGACCGGATTGCCGCCAAGCGTGGATGCGCCGGGACGGGTATACTTGTCGGCGATTTCCGGCCGGGAAGTAAAAGCGCCGACCGGTGTGCCGTTGCCTAATGCTTTGGCCATGGTCATAATATCCGGTTCGACATCATAATGCTCAATGGCAAACATTTTGCCGGTCCGGCCAAAGCCGGTCTGAACCTCATCAATGATTAACAGGATGTTATATTTGTCGAGGATTTCTTTTACCCGTTTGAAATATCCGGGGGGCGGCGTGATGATGCCGCCGTTGCCCTGGATCGGTTCGGCAAACAGAGCCGCCACCTGCCCGGAGGTGCTGGTCTTGATGATTGTTTCGATTTCATTGGCACAGGCCAAATCACATTCCGGATACCGTTTGCCATAGGGGCAGCGATAGCAGTATGCATTGGGGGCAAAGCTGATGCCGCCGACCGGACTGGTGTCGGTACGCCACATGGACAGGCCTGTCAGGCCCATAGTCAGTTTGGTGCGTCCGTGCAACCCCTGGCGCAGGCTGATGAACTCCTGCTTGCCGGTATAAATGGAAGCAAGCAGGGCGGCGCCTTCGTTGGCTTCGGTACCGCTGGAACAGAAAAAGCTTTTTTGCAGCCGGCCGGGCGTAATTTGCGCCAGACGTTCAGCCAGGTTAACAATATTTTCAGTAAGATAAATTGTACAGGTATGTTGCAGGGTAGTTACCTGATCGCAAATGGCTTTGGTAATTTCCGGGTTACAGTGACCGCAGTTTACAACCGATACACCGGCAAAACAATCGAGATATTGCTTGCCGGTTGTATCATAGAGATACTGCATGTCGCCTCTTACTAACTGCATGGGTTCTGCATAAAAGTGATACACGCAGGGAATGATGTAATCTTTCTTTTTACGCAGTACTTCTTCAGGGCCCAGATATTGTTTTTGATCGATTGCGGACATTTTTCACCTCGCGAAAATCCTCCCGGCGGGAGGAGATTGTTTCCTAGCGGTTTTATCTAGAGACACGGTAGCGGAAAGCGCCGACGCCTAATTTCCGGGGACTGTCGGCAGCAAGCCTATCGATCAGGGTTTTATCAAAAGCATCGTTGTTGCCGGTGGCCAGTTTATCCAGCTCGTGGCGGTATATGGCTGTAATCCTGGCGGCAAGTTCCGGCGTGTAATGCTGTCCTTCTATCCGGAATTGGCTGATACCGGCAGCCAGCAGGGCCGGTAAATGGGGCAGCAGGCACAGATCTTTGGCAAATAAAATATGATTGCGGCAGTACTGGTCGATTTTGATGTCGTGGCGTTCACCGGCACTGTCCAGCAAAGAGAAATTTTTATCCGAACAAACATGGTGGCAGGGATGAGGCGCCGTTTCTGCCAGCACTGCAGACGGCACACAGTGGTCAAGTACCATGGCTTCGGTGGCGCCATGGACAATCATTTCCAATGGCAATTTGCTGTGCTTGGCCAGTTCGGCAATCTGCTCAAAAGTAGCCTCAAGCGAAAGGGTGGCTTTGCTGGCGCCGTTCGCTTTCAGCCAGGCGGCGGTAAGATGGTTGAATAAATTCAGTGAGAAATCGGTTTGAATAGGCAGCTGAGAGGTTTGTTGCGCCAGACGCAGCGTACCGGTGTTGCCAACCATAATTCCCTGCGGCTTGATGGCTGCCAAACTGGTGAATAACTGCTCGAGCTCGCCGATTTCCTGTTCCATCGTAATGCGCGGTGTGGCCACAATAACCTGGGCATTGTATTCGTCGGCGAGTTTTACAGCCTGTGCGATAGCCTGCAAGCTCCAGGGTTTATAGGGTTTGAATGCTTCGCCGCCAATATAGGCAATATTGGCGCCATGGGCCAGAACGCTGCTGAGA
>JAEZQV010000426.1 GCA_023441125.1 Bacillota bacterium | reverse complement strand
GCCGATTTGTACTACCGGCTGAACGTCATCCCCATTAAGGTTGCGCCACTGCGCGAAAGAAAGTCGGATATCCCCCTGCTGGTAAAAAAGTTTACGAAAAAATACGGGGAACAGGCTGGCTTAGGCGTTGTTGCTGTTGATGCTGAGGCTATGGCGCTGCTTATGGAGTACGACTGGCCGGGAAATATCCGCGAACTGGAACACGCGGTGGAAAGGGCTATCAATCTCTGCAGTTCCACCACCCTGCAGCCGGTTCATTTTGAGTGGCTGCTGCCGCGGATACGCAGCAAAGGCAGGCCAACTGCCGGCAGGAGCATTCAGGATGCAAAAGCGGCGGGCGAAAAAGAGGTTATTCTGAATGCTCTCCAGGCTACCAAGGGCAATAAAAAGAAGGCCGCAGAATTGCTGGGAATTGCCCGGCCGCTGCTTTATCAGAAGATGCATCGTCTCGGTATAACAAGTTAAAAAAGCAGTGTATATAGAGACAGTGTGAGTATTTTACTTGCACTGTCTTTTTTTGTGCTGTTATACGGCAGGATTCCAGCGGTATAAAGGCGGTTTCTGAAAGATTTGCGTCCTTTAAGACCGGCGAAACGTCGGTAGAACTGAATAGTGTAAGTACGCAGAGACAGTGTAAGTGGATACTTACACTGTCTCTATACGCTTCAAAATCAGGAGTAGTAAAAGTAACGGGCAATCGTTTCAGCAAGTAGTGTCAGTATATACTTACAATTCTGATTTTGTTTTAGGGGCGAGTATTTCTTTGGCTATACAGGCCGGTTTCGCCTTATTTATCAGTACTCTCGCAGGCGGGAGCCGTTGCACGGTTTATGAGATTGAGCGCCTTCGCAGCTTTGGCACGCCTTTTGCAATATATTCTGACTGATCAGAAGAAAGGAGTAATGGGGAGTGAGGTTCAGAACTTAATCTTCCTCCCGCGCGATCACTAAATTACTATGTGGAGGAGTTTATATGCTTAAACAAAACAAAATTATTATCACTGCTGCGATTACCGGAGCAACCCATACTCCCAGTTTGAGTCCCTATTTTCCTGCGACCCCGGAAGAAATTATTAAGGATGCCGTAGCTGCCTATCAGGCCGGCGCCGCGGTCGTCCATATTCATGCCAGAGATCCAAAGGACGGCAGCCCAACCCCGGATCTGGCCATTATGAAGGACATCGTATCTGCGATCAAAGCGCAGTGTAATGCGGTCGTTTGTATTACCACCGGCGGCGCCGTCTGGATGTCTTCCGAGCAACGTCTCGCGCCCGCAACCGAGCTGAAACCGGAGTTGGCTTCCTGCAATGCCGGCTCGGTAAACTTTGTATTTGCCGATCTTGCCGCCAAGCTGGAAAACCCCAAGTACGACTGGGAGATTCCTTACCTCAAGCGCACCAATGAACTGGTGTTCACCAACACCTTTACCGGGCTGGAGTATTACTTGAAAACGATGAATGAGCACGGAATACGCCCCGAGTTCGAGGTGTATGACGTAGGCATGATCAATAACATTGCTTATTTCATGAAAAAAGGCTTAGTGCAAAAACCGGTGTATCTCCAGTTTGTCATGGGCATCCTGGGCGGAATTCCGGCGACGGTTGACAACCTCGTGTACCTGGTTAAGACAGCCCGCGAACAAATCGGCGACTTTGTCTGGTCCTGTGCAGCCGCGGGCAAGGCTCAATTTCCGCTGGTTACCGCGGCCCTGGCTATGGGGGGGAACGCCCGCGTCGGTCTGGAGGATAATCTGTACCTAAAACCCGGCGTGTTGGCAAAGTCAAGTGCGGAACAAGTTATTCAAATTAAAGAGATTGCCGAGCGGCTCGGCCTGGAAATTGCCAATGCGGATGAAGCCCGGCAAATTCTTGCTCTTAAAGGTAGCGACAAAGTCAACTATTAACAGAAACTGGGGGAAAGCACACATGAGAACAGCAATTTTAGGCGCAGGCGCACTTGGTATTATCATTGGCGCCCGCATGACCAAGAATGGCCGGCAGGTAGATCTCATTGATTCATTTACAGAAAATGTGGCTGCACTCAATAATAATGGCGCTACCGTAACCGGTTTTCTGGAGATGCACCAGCCGGTCAAGGCGCTGACGCCGGAGGAAATGACCGGCACCTATGATCTTGTACTCTTATTGACCAAGCAAACGGCTAATGAGGTAGCCCTGCCCAAACTCCTGCCCCACCTGCACGCCGACAGTGTTGTCTGCACGCTGCAAAACGGTGTCCCGGAAGAAGCGGTGGCAGCCTATGTGGGCAAAGAGCGAACCATTGGCGGCGCTGTCGGTTTTGGCGCCACCTGGCTTAAACCAGGTGTGTCCGAGCTTACCTCCACGATGGAGGCCGTAGAAAAATTTGCTTTCGAGATTGGCGAGATAGACGGAGTAATCCGCCCGCGGCTGGAGAAAGTAAAAGAAGTTCTCAGCAGCGCCGGCGGGACAACGATACTGACGAACCTGATGGGCATCCGGTATACTAAATTATTGATGAACTCTACCTTCAGCGGCATGTCGGCTGCTCTCAACGGTACGTTCAGCGAGGTGCTGGCCAATCCTCAGGCTATGGTTTGCGTAGCGCATATTGCCGATGAGGTTATCAAGGTTTGCCACGGGCTGGGGTATCGCATGGTGGAAATGCAGGGCTCGGATTTTGAATTTCTCGAGCTGAATACTAAAGCGGAAATCCCCGCCAAAATGGATTTTTATAAAAAAGTATGGGGCCGTCATAATAACAAAGCCAGCATGCTGCAGGACCTGGAGAAAGGCAAAAAGACGGAAATCGACTATATCAACGGCGTTGTGTGCCGGGGCGGACGCAAGTGCGGCATCCCCACACCGTTCAATGACAAAGTCGTGGAACTCGTTAAAGAAGCGGAAGCAAGAGGCGGGGTAAATGATTTCAGTTATCTTGCCAGATTCAGCGATATTATCGAAAGTGCGAAATAAACCGGCCTACTAAAAATTGTGGAATATAGGAGGCATCTTTTATGGAAGTAGTAGGTATCCTGCTAAGCTTATTTTTATTGATGTTTTTTGCTTATAAGGGTTATTCCGTTATCCTGTTTGCGCCCGTTTTCGCACTTCTCGCAGCTATGAGCCAGGGACTTTCGCCCATGCCGGCGTACACCGAACTCTTCATGGCCAAAGCAGTCGTCTACATTAAATCGTTCTTCCCCATATTTATCCTGGGCGCCGTGTTCGGCAAGATCATGGAGGAAACCGGCCTGGCGAAGGCGATTGCCTACAAGATCCTGCAGGCGGTCGGCAAAGAACGGAGTATTTTGTCGATCGTTATTGCCGGCGGCGTGTTAACCTATGGCGGCGTAAGCCTGTTTGTTGTTGTATTTGCCATTTATCCTTTTGCTGCTGCCATGTTTAAGGAAGCCGGCGTACCCAAGCGGCTGATTCCGGGCTGCATTGTCTTAGGCGCCTGCACTTATACCATGGATGCCTTGCCGGGAACGCCGCAGATCCAAAACATCATTCCCACCAGCTTTTTCGGCACTACGGTCTACGCCGCACCTATCCTGGGCATTATCGGCGGGATATTGATCTTCCTGGGGGGCATGTATTATCTGGAGTGGCGGAACAAAACCGCTAAGACGCGCGGTGAAGGCTATGGCGAAAACCACATTAATGAGCCTACCGATATCGATGTGAAGGATATGCCGGACTGGAGACTGGCTATAGTACCGCTGCTGGCGGTTCTGATCGTTAACTATGTCATGAGCAATGTATTCGCCTGGGACCCGGATATTTTGGCTCCCTTTATCGCGATGAAACTGCCCCTGACAGTAACAGCCGTTAAGAATGTGGCCGCCATCTGGGCGCTGATTATTTCTGTAATTATCGGTATTATTCTGGCAGTCGCCATCGGTTACCGCAGTTTGCCGGCCGGCGGCCTGGCCAAAGCTTTAAACGCCGGCGCTATCGGTTCACTCCTGGCCATTATGAATACCGCCTCCGAGGTTGGCTATGGCAATGTTATCGCCATGTTACCCGGCTTCAAATCGATTGCCAATGCCCTGCTTGGCATTCACATCGGCGGAACGCCGCTGGTGTCCGAGGGTGTGACGGTTACTACCCTGGCCGCCATTACCGGTTCCGCCTCGGGGGGCATGTCGATCGCCCTGGATATTATGGCCAAAGACTGGCTGACCTGGGCTAATTCGATCGGCATGTCGCCGGAAGTTCTTCACCGGGTTGCCGCCATGGCTTCCGGCGGATTGGACAGCATGCCGCACAATGGTGTGGTCATCACGCTGCTGGCGATCTGCGGTTTGACCCATAAGCAGTCTTATCCGGATATTTTTGCCCTGGTTGTTATCAAAACAGTAGTTGCTTTCTTGGTTATTGGCATTCATTTGGCAACCGGTATTTTATAAAGACTGCTATTTGGGACGACCTTGGCTTACGTTGAATGATTATGGAGGATATATATGGTCAAAGTTACTACGATTGAACAAGCGCTGGCGACGGTGCAGGATGGTACAACGGTTATGATTGGCGGCTTTCTGGCCGTGGGCACGCCTGAACTGCTGGTGGATGCGCTGGTAGCGAAAGGGACGAAGGCGCTTACGGTCATTGCCAACGACACAGCCTTTCCGGATAAAGGGATAGGAAAACTTGTAGTGAACCGCCGGCTGAAAACAGCGATCGTGTCTCATATCGGGACGAACCCTGAGACCGGGCGGCAAATGAATGCCGGTGAGCTTCAGGTTGAACTTGTCCCCCAGGGGACGCTGGCCGAGCGTATCCGGGCCGGCGGCGCCGGCCTGGGGGGCGTGCTCACGCCAACCGGGCTGGGGACGGTTGTTGCCGAAGGCAAAGCGGTAATTCAGGTTGACGGCCGGGCGTTTTTGCTGGAGAAGTACCTGAAAGCCGATGTAGCCCTAATCAAAGCTCATACGGCAGATACGGCCGGCAACCTTGTGTTTTGCCGCTCAGCCCGTAACTTTAACCCTTTGATGGCGATGGCCGCCGACGTTGTGATCGTTCAGGCGGAAAACATCGTGGCCGAGGGCATGATTGATCCGGATCAGGTAATGACGCCGGGAATACTGATTGACTGGATTGTCCAGGGATAGGGGGGATTACAGATGGATGCAAAAACAATCATTGCGAAACGGGTTGCCCAGGAATTTAAAGATGGCTATGTCGTTAATCTGGGGATTGGTATACCCACTTTGGCTGCAGATTACCTGCCGGACGGCGTTAGCGTCACTCTGCAGTCGGAGAATGGTTTTGTGGGCCTGGCGCCCTTGGCCGGGCAGGAGAATCCCGATCTTGTCAACGCGGGAGGCAAACCGGTTTCGATTATCCCCGGCGGCGCAGTATTTGACAGTGCTATGTCTTTCGCCATCATCCGGGGTGGACATGTGGATGTGACCGTCCTGGGCGCTTTGGAGGTCGATCAGGCAGGAAATCTTGCCAACTGGATGGTGCCGGGCAAATTGGTGCCCGGTATGGGCGGCGCAATGGATCTTGTATCAGGCGCAAAGAAGGTTATTGTGGCGATGGAGCATACCGCGAAAGACGGGGCCAAAAAGATTCTGCAGAAATGCACGCTCCCGTTAACCGGCAAAGGTGTCGTGAATTTGATTATTACCAACCTGTGCGTGTTTGAAGTCGGGCCGGCGGGGCTGATTCTGCGGGAGACTGCACCCGGCGTGACGGTAGACGAAGTGACGGCCAAGACCGAGGCTGAATTTTTGGTGGCTTGCTGAGCGCCTAATGTCAGCGGCAGATGCTTGCCGGACAGAGCTTGGTTAGATAGCAGAGCGACTTAGCAGTCAATACGGACGGTCTGTAGCAAAAATTTATTACGTCACTCACATGCCGGCAACTTTTGCATAGGATAAACGAGAAAGCGAGGTAAGGTGAGTGAAGCAAATCGTAGTGAATCTATCCAAGTTGCGATGTTCTTATTTTGAAAACGGCCAATTGGTTGCCGAATATCCTGTAGGCATTGGCAAGTCTTCCACGCCTACACCGCCAGGCAGCTATCAGGTTATTGAAAAACTGGTGTTTGACAAAAGCGGCGATGTAGACTTCGGATCACGCAGACTGGTTTTATCATCGGACAAAACTTGTCTTCATGGTTCATGGAACGGCCCGGTAGAGGGCTATGTATCCGGCGGCTGTGTCAGAATGTACAATAAAGACATTGAAGAATTGTTTCCGCAAGTGGAGATTGGCACATCTGTCATTATGATCATCTAAGCAGGCTGAGGCCTGCTTTTTGCTTTTCGCCCATGGCGCCATCTGTTTTGTGATATGTTCTTGGATTTTTATGGAAACAATGTTATAATATATCCAAATAATGGAAAAAAGGATGCGTTGTTTATGCAAACGGAAACCAAAGGCGTATTAATGAAAAAACTGACAGTAAGCATTCAAGAACAGTTAATCGCAAACGGAATTATTAATTTTATTGTTGATGATGGTACAATCCGGTTTATGAATGTTGCCGAAAAAGCCAGGGGGGAGGAAATTTTGCGCGATTATCTTTTTAAAACATTGGCCGGTAATGTGTGTGATGCTAAGTTTTACTAAAAATTGCTGGATAAGGGCGGTGTCTGCGTATTATTAACAATTTTTCTATCTGTACATACGGAAAGGATAATTGTATTTGATTAATCATAACATTTTGACAAATAGCTCTAGTTTTGTATATAATATTATCTGGGTGTAACTTTATATGTGGGAGGCATTGTTAAGTGCGCGTATTGCGATTGCGTGAAATTAGCAAGGATCTTTCTGTTTTATTGGCTGTTATTAAAGTGTTAGACAGTCAGGATAGGCTAACCCAGACATACCTTAAGCAAGTAACCGCGTTGCTCAAAGAATTTATGCAGTTAAGCAAAAGCGGCAATAGGCTGAGTGAAAAATGATGAAATAGTTGGACCGCCTGCTGGGATTCGTTTCCGTAGGCGGTATTATTTATTACTAGAAAATAATTTTCACAGCCTCTTTACATAAGTGAATTAAGTAACGATATAATTAGTAAGGAGGCGGTACAATGGAATTTATACGTGACTGGGCATATAAACAGATGATCAGTTGGGAGACAGGAGAGCCATGGCCGCCATTGACTATACTACTGTTGGGGATTGTCATCCTTGGCATATTGCTGGACTGGCTATTTTAGTTCCGGCTGGTCAGGGCCATAAACTCCCCGCCAAGGCGGAGTGTGATCATTCCCGTTTCTAAAGAATTTCTAAAAACAAGAGGTTATAATAAGCCCATAAGCAGGAAATCGTGTGTGTTTGAGCCCGGCAATTGTATTGCCGGGTATTTTTTTATTGCCGCAGCTGATTAGAGAAAAAAAGAACCGCCTGGTTAGGCGGGGAAGGAACAGCAACGGTTTAAAAGTGTGTTCTGGTATTTAAATACGGTTTCGTAACATGGAGCCCAGAACCTTACCTGTTTTATAGGCTTGATACTTGGCCTGCTCCTGATCCTTAAAGTGCGGCGGAAAATCTTTGTCTTCAATTTTTTCCAGGAAGCCGTGCACGCGGACGACTCTGCCGACACCGCAGTCGTGTCCGTAGCCGCAGGTGTAACATTGGCCGTAAGCGTCGGCGCGGACCGCGTCAACGACCGCCATTTTATTTCTTAGCATGAAATCCTCAATTTGTGGTTTTACAAAATCTTCTCCTTCAAAGCCAACACTGACAATTACGCCAAGTTTACCGGCCAGGTCAAAAATCTCCCTGTGGCGAAAGGCAAAGGTTCTCTCCCAGCAAGCATGCCCAAGCGCATTCATTTTATTGAAATAGTTGGGCGCCCCGAAAACAATGGCATCTGCTTTTAGCATTTGTTCACCGATTTCGTTCCAGTCATCCTGAACTTTGCACCGGTTATCGCCGGCACAGAGCGTACAGCCTGTACAGCCGTTGATTTTTTTGCCGGCCAGGGAGATATACTCATACTGCAGCCCGGTAGCCTCTAAAATTGCTTTTACGGCTTCGCTTGTGACTCCCTGGGGCCGGCCGCTGGCGCTTATTCCTAAAATCATTTTCTCCACTCCTTGCAATTTGTGATCATACCTATTACCATAGTAGCTTTTATCCCGGGGTTACGCTGTTAAAGGTTTAACATTTAGCAAAATTAAAAAGAATTTTTTTAGAGCAGATTTCGCCTGCCCGACAACAAACACCGCACTTTGCCGGTACGGCTTTTATATTCTAAAGATATTTTCATAAACGCCAGCTATAATGAAGCTGTAAGTAGGTTGCTCTCCTATTTATTACGATTTCCCCATGGCCCGGTGACTTGTGTCGCCGGGTATTTTTTTGCCGACTTGGAATTTGCTTACGCGCGAGTATTGGCAGTAAAAAATGGTCCGTACCGTTTATCTGTTGCCAGAATGTACGGTGATCCATTGGTATGGTTCTTGCCTCTTGCCGTTCAGACCGTAAAATATACCATTGGGACAGACATATTGGTCTTTTGCGCTTAAACTGTAGTATAAATAAATAGACATGATATTTACTACTTAATTTTTTTTGTTCTTCCGTTTACCCCATGGTAAGCGGTCTTTTTTTATGCTGAGCGAAGCTGCTTGTGGCATTGGGTAAATATACCATTTTATCTTTTGCAGGATTCTATAAATTTTTGCCTAATATCACCCTTAAGAGGTGGTGTAAGTGTCTTTTTTTCGGTACTGGGCGTATATGCAATTTGACCGGTGGGATTTGGCGAGACCGATGCCCGTGTGCGGGATGTTACTGTTTTGGATGTCGGTAGCTTGGGTGATAATCAATTGGCTGCTATAAGAAATTAAGCCCCTGGCACGTGCCGGGGGCTTATATTTATTGCGGTAGTATTGTTTTTATAACCTCGATGACTCTCTCGGCGGAGTCGTCGGTTTTCACCTGGAGCTTGAGCCGGCTTCCCTCCGGCCCGGCGAGCATGGACGTAAAGGTTTCCACATCCTTTACCGGTATACCGTTTACTTTGGTAATCCGGTCGCCGAATCTAAGGCCGGCCTGATAAGCGCTGCTGTTAGGGTCTACTATGCTTACAAAAATAGTGTTGCCAATCAACCCGTCCGCATATTTAAAACCGTATGTAGGTTCAAGCGCTGCGTAGGCAGCTTGTACACGGGCGGCAAGTTGCTCTATTTGTTCTTTTGCCAGGTAATTCAGCACCAGAATGGTTGAATCCGGATTCCAGCCACCCAGAAGTCCCTTACTGACAGCGGATTCTATGCCAGGATATTTCTCCTGTAATTCCTTAGCAGTTTGACTGGGAACCACAATGAGGATGTTATCGATTTTTTCCTGCCATAATCGATTGATATCATTATACACTGCGTTTATGTTATTCAGCTCAACCGTAAAACTGCCGGGATTAGCTTCCAGAAACTGTTTGGCCTTATTGGCAATGTCAGTGTGGGCCGCTTTAAACTCCGGGTAAGCAATTCCGGTAGAGAATTTATTGTTCAGCGCTTGATAATCAGCCACGATTTGTTTGATTTCTTTTACTCCCTGGGAGTCGGCGGCAAACGCCGGCATCGTAACAAACGCCAGGCATAACAGCAATACTATGATTTTTTTCATAGAAAACAGCACCCCTTTTAATAATACCTGCTATTCCTGATAATACCCTATCGGCAAGTTATATTCCAGTCCTATTTTTACCTGAAATATATATCACAAATTTGTAATAAACCGGTAATGCGTCTGTAAGCTTTACCTATTACAATAAGCTTCATCAAGGAGCAACAGGAGGCGGTGCAGGTTTAAGGCGCCGCACTTTATCGATTGGCGAAAAAGACGGCCTGGATTTTTTTACTGACTTTAGCGCTGCTGCCTGGTGTAAAAAGGTTTACAAACATAGGTATTAGCCGGGCTGCAATTTGGTTTAAACGACGGACTGCACGAAGGTGAACAGAGCGGCGGACAATTGGGAATACAGTTGGGTGAACAAGATTGGCGGTCGTGGTATTCATCATAATAGTCCCATTCAATAATATCGGGGCAGCCCCAATATTCACTCCGGTATTTGGATTTAGTCAAATTTCTCACTCCTGATCAAATTATTTATATTACATAATATGATCAATACTGTAATCTGTTTCAAATAAAAAGTATCATAGCCTAAAATATGATACTTTTTCCAGTTCCCAAGTTTTTCTAAAGAAATTCTAAAAATTCGAATTTATACTAATTGCATAAATAGGGAGTAGCTGTCCTATTTATGTGTGTTTTCCTCAAATACCCGGTGAAGTCGTTGCCGGGTGTTTTTTTTATACTGTCATACTTTTGTCACACTCATGTATTATCCTTAAATTAGAAAATATGGGAGGGATACTGTATGAATGGGTTGGCTAAAAAAACGATTGTTTATTCCCTGGCCGGTATAATGCAATTTGGTATGTTTGCAGCCGTCGCTGAGGCAGCACCGTTATATAATGTAAGTTCGCAAGGCTTTGTACAACTGGACCGTCATGATGGCCATGACCGTCGTGACCGCCGTGATCATGAACGCCGCCGGCGGGAGCATGATGAACGGATGCGCCGGGAAAACGAGCGCCATGAACGCGAGATGAGACGCCGTGCGCATGAGAGTGAATGGGCCTGGCGGGAGCGCCAGAGACGGGAAAATGAGCGCCACGATCATGAAATGCATGAAATTGGGGCTCTCTTGCTTGGAATTATCATTGGATCCGCCGCCGGCTCATCCAATGATTAAAATACGGTAAGCCGTACCCTCGGGTACGGCTTTTTCTCTGCCGGAAAGTATGCACGGCAAAAAAATAAACCCGCCTATTCGGCGGGAACTTCAAATTCACTGATTAGATGGTTAATATCAATACCGGTTATTTCCAGGATGATCGCAGGCAGTTCCTGCATGATCTGCTCGATATCATTGTCTAGGGTTAAAAGTTGACTGTAATTCATAATATCACCTAATTCATTATTTTTTTGCAATCCGGGCTATTTTAAAAGCACTGCCGCCATGAGTAAATCACCCAGGGTGGTGACGCCGGCCAGCAGAAGGAAATCTTTACTAAAGCGAGCGTCTTTTTTTAGTTTGCTGTCTGGAAAACGGCTACTGTGTATTGGCGTGGTCATAGTAATCATCCTCTCCGGTCTACTCCCCGCGGTGGAAAACTTTTCTATAGTCATATTATATACGGATAATTATTATTTGTAAATATAGACATTAAATTATTTTGACAGTAAAAATCACGATTTCTTCACAACTTCTTCACGAGTTCTTCATATTTGGCGGTTATAATGAACTTAAATTCAAAAGAAGGATGGTGTTAGTAATGAATATGACCCATTATATGGAGCTGTTGGCTGTCAATCAGCCCTGGAACCTGATTATATATATGGTCATTCCGGTGGCCTTGGCCGAAGCGCTTGTGGCGACGGAGTTCTTCACTGTATTTCTGCGCGGCGCCAATGCCGGTGCCTGGCGAACCTGGAATAAATGGATTGGTATTGTTCTTGGCTTTTATTTCCTCGGCGTTTTCCTCAATCTGATGATTACGGCCGTTCCGAATATCGAGTGGCGCGGTGCGGCGGATATACTGGCGGTAGGCGCCTATCTCAGCGGCGTTATTCCCCTGTTTAGTATTGCATTGCTGGAACTGGGGGTAATTGGTAAAGGTAAAACCGAGGCTGAGAAAACGAAGCAGCATTTTATCCTCCTGACCGTATTTCTGGTAGTAGCCCACGTAGCCATGATATTTGGCATGGTTGATCCGACAATTATGGGCTGGAATCCTCATGGCGGCGGTCATATGCAGCATATGGGACACCAGTAGGCAAACTGCCAGCGGCGGCGCTTCCGGGGGGAAGGCCGCCTTGCTTGTATATTGGATCGAAACAGAAGGAATACCGGGAGAGCATAACGAAGGAAGGTAAGAGCCTGGAGCGGGAATTCTCCGGCTGCAGGCGGCAAAGACTACAACTAAACAACCTGTCTGCCGGGCAGCCGGCAACGTATAAGCCGGAAATATTGCGGAGGGGAGAGTTGGTGATGGCCCAATATTCGGTATTGATTGTGGATGATGATGTAAAACTGGTCCAATTGCTCAAAACATATTTTGCCAAGGAAGGGTTTATCACCTATACGGTCCATGACGGCCTGGACGCATTGCAAATCGTGTGGGAGAAAAAACCCGATATTATGATATTGGATCTGATGCTGCCCGGTCTTGACGGCTGGGATGTTTGCCGGCGAATCCGGCGGAACAATGATATTCCGATCATTATGCTGACGGCCAGGGATGAAGAAAGCGACCGTCTGGTAGGGCTGGAAATCGGCGCCGATGATTATGTGTCCAAGCCGTTTAGCCCGAAAGAGGTCGTAGCCCGGGCCAAGGTTATTTTGCGCCGCATTCATAAGATTGTTGTGCAGCAAGAACCGATTAAAGCCGGCGGTCTTACCATTGACCTCGAACGCCATCAGGTGATGAATGGCAGTCAACTGATCGAACTGACTCCTACCGAATTTAAATTATTGGAATTGTTAGCCGGCAATGCCGGTAAAGTATTTAGCCGTCTGCAGATCGTTGAACAAACGCAGGGATATACCTTTGAAGGCTATGAGCGCACCATCGACGCCCATATCAAGAATCTACGCCGCAAGCTGGAAACGAATCCCAAAGAACCTCAATATATTATCACTATATACGGCATTGGCTATAAATTTGCGGGTGGTACCGATGAATAGACTGAACAGCATTACCTACCGGATTACCGGCTTGATGTTTCTCTCCATTGCGGTAACTGTCTTTTTGCTAATTTATCTGGCTGATGAGCAGATGGTCGGATTATTTCAGGAATATCTGGTAGTCCAGCATATGGAATTGAACCAGGAAATGCTGGGAAAAACCATGAATGTGCCGGGGATGACCATGATGATGGGGCCGCTGGAAGAGACCTTTCTGGCATCTGTCCACCAATCGCTGATTTGGGTTGGCATCGGCATTATGGCTGCGGGGCTGGCCGCCAGCTATGCCCTGGCCCGGAGCATCACCGTGCCGATCTGCAAATTAAGTCATGCCGCCGAGCAGCTTGAACAAGGATATCTGGGGAAAACGGTCCCGGTGGAAACCAATGATGAAGTCGGGCACTTGGCTGTAATTTTCAATCGTATGTCGCAAACCATGGAAACCAACACCAAACTGAGGCGGCAGCTGCTGGTTAACATTGCCCATGAACTGCGGACACCGCTGGCGATTATTCAGGGACATCTGGAAGGCATGATCGATGGGGTGATCGAGCCGAGCAAAGAACAGCTGAGTTCCCTGCATGAAGAAGCCGTGCGTTTAAACCGCCTGATAAAAGATCTGCGCGACTTGTCGCTGGCCGAGGTACGCCAGCTGGCTATGGAAAAACTGCCAACCGATATGAATCAGCTCATCACCCGCACGGTGGTCATGCTCAAGCCGCTGGCCGATGAAAAACAAATTCAGGTAGGCTGTACTCTGGCGGAAAGCCTGCCGGCGGTCGTGGCGGATGCCGACCGGATGAGCCAGGTGTTTTATAACATTCTGGTCAATGCGATTCGCTATTCGCCGGATGGGGGGAGAGTTGAGGTGGCTACCGCCCTGCTGGAGAGGCCGGGCAAGAATTGGCTCAGCGTAGCCATTGCGGATCATGGTCAGGGAATTCCGCCGGAGGATTTGCCGCATGTGTTTGACCATTTTTACCGGGGTGATAAATCGCGGGACCGGAAAAGCGGCGGTTCGGGTATCGGCCTGGCCATTGTTAAACAGCTGGTCGAAAGCCATGGCGGCGAGGTGAGTGTTGAGAGCATTGAGGGAGCAGGCAGTGTTTTTCAGGTCTTGCTGCCGGTAAAACCGGCAGCCGCCAATAAAAATTTATTGCCGAATCGACCTGATCCTTCATAAATAATTCGCATTCTTTTGCTATACTGAAGAAAACACAGTACATGGAGGCGAGTTCAGTGAATATTATTATTGAACCGGAGGCCCGCGATTTTATCCTGGCAAGGGATAAGATAATTACCATTACCGTAGCCAGACGACCCGGCAGTATCTGCAAGGGCGGCGGCGAAGTCCAGCTTCCGTCCGTGCAGCTCGGTATAGACCGGGAAAAGGCGCATACTTACCACAAACTGGCCCTGGACGGAATTGACGCCTATTACAGCGACAGTGCGGCCAGCTGCTTTACCGCAGTTACAATAAAAGTAGAAAAGTTTTTGTTTTCCAGGAAACTGGTCGCAGTCAGGTAAGCTGCAACTGGATTCC
>JAEZQV010000422.1 GCA_023441125.1 Bacillota bacterium | reverse complement strand
CTTAAGAACCCTTATAAATTAAGGGTTCTTAAATTTTATCAACTATTTTTACTGTTGACAGTTATTGCGTTAAATCACCAGTCGCAAGCAGTTAATAAGAATTAACCCAAAGATCGGTTAACGTAATTCTTCTCCAAGGTGTGAATATCTAAAGGTGAAAACATGAACATTCAGAAAATATGCATTATTGGCACGAAATGCATCAAAACGATCAGATATGTATCAGATATATAGAGCGAGCGAGATGGTATAATTTTTACATAATTATAAATTTGGAGGTGAGCTTACGCAGACAATCAGTGGAACGTTGCAGCATGTAAACGTTTCGGTAAAAAGTTTATCAAGGGAAGGGACGTACTGACTTGGAATCATAATCATATTTGGAAATTAGGCCGAAGGTAAGTTAGTGAAAATATGCAAAGGGTGGGATAATTGTGCAATTCGGACCATATGATATGCTGCTTGATTTTTGTATAGTTGCAGGGCTATTGCTGGTTGGCCAAATTCTCAGGGCTAAATTTCGGATAATCCAAAGCATGTACTTGCCGGCGTCGGTTATTGCCGGGGCGCTAGGCATTATACTGGGATCACAATTTTTGGATGTTTTGCCTTTTTCAAAAAATATAGCATCATATCCGTACATGTTGGTGGTGGTGCTGTTTGCCACATTATTTATCGGCAATGAGAAGATTGATTCAGTAAAAAAGGTTGTTTCCGAGGTTGGCGATACTTTCTCCTACAGCATGGTAGCGGAAATAGGTCAATTTGGCATAGCCCTGCTGTTTGGCATAGTAGTTTTAAAGCAGTTTTTCCCGGAACTGCACCAAGGATTTGCATTAATGCTGCCGGCCGGATGGGCTGGGGGCTTTGGCTATGCAACTGCAATGGGCGGAGTTTTGCAAAACTATGGATTTAAAGATGCACTAACAGTGGGGTACACTATGGCTACTGCCGGGATGCTTTCAGGCATATTCGGCGGACTGATATTCATTAATCTTGCTACAAGATTAGGCATAACCCGGTTTGTAAAAGCAATGGCAGTTCTGCCTGAAAGTATGAAAACTGGTCTGCTTCCGCCGGAAGAGCGCAAACCTATCGGCATGGGAACTGTAAGCGCGGGCTGTATTGATCCGGTGGCCTGGCATCTTGTTCTTATTTTGATTGCTACAGGCGCTGGCTATTACGCCAATCAGTATTTTAAAGTCATCATGCCTAAATATGATGTGCCGATGATGTGTTTGTCAATGCTGGCCGGCGTATTTTTACAGTTGATTTTAAACCGTGTGAATTTGGGCCAGTATGTGGACAAAGACGTCAGCACGAGAATTGGTAGTTGTGTAACCGATTTCATGGTTTGCTTTGGAATCGCTTCAATGAAGATTGCGATCGTTGTCCAGTACGCAGTTCCTCTAATCCTGCTGTGTATTCTGGGATTTGTCTGGTGCGGCGGCTTTTTATGGTACTTAGGGCCCAGAATGCTCCATAATTATTGGTTTGAGCGCGCATTGTTCTGCTGGGGTTGGGCGACAGGCGTAGTGGCGACAGGCGTTACGCTGCTGAGAATCATCGACCCGGAATTCCGGAGCAAAGCGCTGCAGGATTATGGGCTTGCTTATATATTTATTGCCTTTGTCGAAATATTCTTAGTATCGCTTACGCCGGTATTTGTCGGCATGGGCTATTTGGGAGAAACTGCGGCTGTACTGGTCGGTGTGTCTTTATTAATCTTCGTGTTGTCGATAAAGGCCGGCTACTGGTACAGTCCCAACCGGACTGAGCTGCGGCCGGGAGAAGAAGAATCAGTAGGTATGTAGTAATAGTTAATATATAAAAGCGCCAAAATTACTAGGTTGGTCTCTGTCAGTTTTGGCAGAGACCTTTCTTATCCGGCCAGCAGTCAGCCTGTTAAATACACGTAACGGAGGAAAAATTTATGGTTAAATTAACAGATTACGAACAGAAGATGCTAAATGGGGAAATGGGGGAGTTTAAGCAAAAGGCTCTCCAGTTTATTGTAAATTATGCCGAAGTTCTCGGGGCAACAGAGTTATGTGAAATTAGCCGGGCAACGCTTTTTATTGGTGCTCAGCACTATTTAGAAGGTTTTAAAACTGATGATTACAATGAGATTTTTTCGCAGTTTTATTTGAATAGTGATAAAACGATCCCCATCGGTAAATTCGATGAAAAGTGTGCTGTACAAACCTGTGTTTCGGCCTGTGTAACCAGAGATTATGAGTCGGTGCATTTAAGCAAGGAGTTTTTTGATAAAAACAAAAAATTTTACGCGCTGACCAGGGAGGCAGGTGTTTCTGAAGTACATACCTGCACGCCTTATTTTTCAGGCTGGATTCCATTAGCAGGCGAGCATTATGTCACAACCGAATCCAGTAATATTTTAATGTGCAACTCGGTTTTTGGCGCCTATGGCAATGCTGATGGCATTGAAGCAGCGGTTTGCTCGGCAATTTGCGGGCGGACACCACTTTGGGGGCTTCATCTTAAAGAAGAACGATATGGCAATGTTGTTTTTACTATCGAATGTCCTTCCGCAACCGACTTTGATTGGGATATTATTGGCTATACCGTTGGCAGATTCTTACCAAGAGAAGGCAAGCCAATCATTAGCGGCAACTTTAAAAGACCGGAAATTAAAAAACTAAGGCAATTTTTCTCATCACTGGCAACGTCATCAAATTCCGAGATTTGTCATATTGTCGGCATTACCCCGGAGGCCAGATCCTTGGACGATGCGCTGGGCGGTAAGCAACCAATAGCGACCTTTACCATTACGCAACAGGATTATGACGAAACTTATCAAATGGTGTGCGATCCGGGAAGCGGCCCTGTAGATTTTGTAAGTATCGGCTGCCCGCATCTAAGTATTGAGGAAATTAGAGATTTTGCCCAGTATTTAAAAGGCAAAAAGGTAAAAGCGGGCGTTGAATTGTGGTTTTGGACGACAAAATCCAATCAAGCCCTGGCCGATTATAATGGCTTTACCAGGACAATTGAAGAAAGCGGTGCCAAGCTATTTGACAGCACTTGTCCGATAGTCATGAAACAGGAATCTCATAAACACGCCAAAGCAATGGTGCTCAGTGGCGTTAAGCAAGCAAAAGGCCTGAGAGCGCAAACTGACGCGACGATATATTGCGGGGAAATGTTAAAATGTGTTGACGCAGCAATCCTGGGAAGATGGGAGGCATAATAATGAACAAATTAATTTTAAAAGGCAGGCCGGCATTTGCCGGTATTGCGGAAGGCGAAGCCTTGGTATGCCCTGACAGCATCGCCGGCAATACCGGTGCGTTAGGTGATTCAGATGGAGTAATTTATGAGCATGGCAATCCCAACAGAGGCAAGAGTATTAAGGATAAAATTTTAGTGCTGCCGTGTTCTAAAGGCTCGTGTGGCTGGTCCTGCCACTTTAAGGCCACAAAAGTATACGGCAATGCTCCGGCAGGCTGGGTAGTAACCCAAATTGATTCCCGCATCGGGGTTGCCATTGTGTCATTGGCAAGACCGGCTGTTGTTGATTTTGTGGAAGTTGACCCCGTGAAAATTATTAAAACCGGCGACTGGGTTAAGATTGATGGTAGTACAGGCATTGTAGAAATTACTCCTAAATAGTAGAACGCTGGTTTTTTTAGTTAACAAATTGCTGTAAAGGAGTTCAAAATGGGTAAAGTTAAAACCTTGACCAAGGATGACTTTGGGTTTGCCTGGAGCCCCCGCGCCACTATTTATAATGGGATTGCCTATCTTTCCGGTTCCTGTTCTATTGACCCGTATACCGGCGATTTAGTTCAAGGCGATATAGCAACAGAAGCAGATATGACTCTCAATAATTTAAAGCTGGTTATCGAAAAAATCGGTGCCGCCGCCGAGGATATTTTGCACTTTACCGTTTACCTTGCCGATATAAAAGACCGGGAAGTTTTTATTGAAGTTTTTTCGCGGCATTTTAAAACCAATCCGGCGAAAACCATAGTGGCGGTGAAAGACTTATGGCGTGGAATTAGAACCGAAGTCAGCTGTGAGGTAGCTATTTAAAGGCAAAACGCAAAATCGGTGAAGTCTCTGTCGGTTGACAGAGACTTCTCATAATATTCTTATCATGAGAATAACAATTTGATAATCTATTGAGAACAATTTGCGAACAATTGATAATTCCGCAGACTGCAAACGACGAAACAGCGAGAACCCCTTGTATTTTAAGGGTTTTTAAAATTCTGAAAGCTTTTACTTTTTTGGCACGGTTATTGCAACAACATATAGCAACCCCGGTTAGCGGTAAAAAAGAAGCTCATATAGTGGTGCTTTCCTTAACGACGGGGTAAATATTACTGGAGGGATGATTAATTATGGCTGGTAAAAAGACGTCGTTTCTGTATTTGTCCGAGCAAGACATGGTAAAAGCGGGAGTCCTTGATGGTAAGCAATGTGTTGAGACAATTGACGATATGTTTAAGGTAGTCGGCGAGGGCGATTACATCATGGGCGGGATATGTGAGAACGAGCATGGCCAACGGATTTATTTCCCGGAAGAAAAGCGTTTCCCCAATATGCCTGTGGCTGGGCCTGACCGCCGGTTTTTATCAATGATTACCTATCTGGGTGGTAGATTTAACCTGTGTGCTTGTAAATGGTACGGCTCAAATATTGAGAATACACAGCGCGGCCTGCCGCGATCGGTTTTAATGGTGACACTGAACAATGTTGAGACAGGTGAGCCGTTTGCCTATATGTCCGGCAATCTGCTTAGTGCGATGAGAACGGGTTCAGTGCCTGCAGTCGGAGCAAAGTATCTTGCCAGCAAAGAGGCCAAAGTAGCTGCAGTTATTGGCGCAGGTGTTATGGGACGGGCCACCATTACTTGTATGAAGGCCGCACTGCCGCAGCTGACCAAAGCAGTGGTTTACGACCTGGTACGGGAGAAAGCGGAAGCATTTTGTGCCGCGATGAGCAAAGAGCTCGGATTCCAGTTCGAAGCCGCCGGCTCAATGGAAGAAGCAGTTAGCGCTGCCGACGTGATTACCATCGCCACCGCCGGCAATGCCAAACCTGTTATTAAAACCGAATGGGTTAAGCCCAATGCTATGATCGCAACGCAAGGGACGGCCGACATTCCGGATGAATTGTTTACCTCATCCCGTGTTGTGTTCGATGAAATCAAAATGCATTTAGCCTGGAAAGAGGAAGAAGAGAAAATTGCGCCGGCAAAACGTCTTGGTTTCCCGGGTGCAAGCGTATTCCGCCTCTGTGAGGAGGGCAAAATGCATGAAACCGATTTGGTCAGCCTCAGTCAAATCGCCTGCGGCAAGAAACTCGGCAGAACGAATGAAACAGAGCGCTTTATACTGATTATTGGCGGTATGCCTGTCGAAGATGCCGCCTGGGGTCATACGCTTTATCATAACGCTCGCAAGATGGGTATCGGGCAAGAACTTGTCCTGTGGGATGAACCATACTGGATGTAAGTAGTCACTGAACAAATAAGGAGCTGACAGAAAATGGCGAGACAAACAAGACGGCCTGTAAATTATTTTCCGGGAGGACTAGTGGGCGGTACTTATCACCCCTTGACTCAGTCAGGAATTGAGCAGATCCATGCAGCTACCATGAAAGTCTATGAAACTGCCGGTATGCAGGTGAATTCTGAAAGGGCGCTGCGCGCTTTCCATGAAGCCGGGGCCGAGGTTGATTTCCAGCGGCAGATTGTCAGGGCCAGTGAAAGCTGGATAAAGGATAAGATTAAAACGGCGCCAGCGAAAATTACCTTGTGCGGGAGAGAAGAGCGCCATAATTTAGAGCTGGACGGGTTCAAGGTATATATCGGTACCGGCGGAACGGCAGTTAATGTACTTGATATCGATACCGGCCACAAAAGACCGTCAACGATTGAAGATGTTCAGATGGCAGCGAGACTGATTGATGCCCTGGATAATATCCATTTCTATGTAATCTCGTGCCTGCCCACCGAACTGGAGAAGAAAGACATTGATGTAAATAGATTTTATGCGGCCATTCGTAATACCAGCAAACACGTTATGGGCGGCGTGTATACGCCGGAAGGGGTCAAAAATGTAGCGAATTATGCGGCAATGATCGCCGGCAGCCGGGAAGCATTGCTGAAAAATCCGTTTATTTCGCTGATTACTTGTATAATGAGCCCGTTAGTAATGGACAGGGATTATACCGAGTTGATGATAGCGGCCATCGAGACTGGCTTGCCGCTGGCCACACCCTGCGCACCAATGGCCGGAACCACATCTCCCGGGACTTTGGCCGGAACGTTGGTGCAAATGAATGCCGAAGCGTTAAGCGGCGTACTGCTTACTCAAATCTTAAATCCCGGTCATCCGGTATTGTATAGTTGTGTTCCTACCACTACTGATTTAAGGACAGGGGCGTTCTGTTTTGGTTCGGTTGAGATGGGGATCATGAATGCAGCCTGCGCCCAATTGTCCCGCTTCTATAATTTGCCCAATTATACCACCGCCGGTGTAACTGAGTCTAAAATACCTGATGCGCAATCAGGGTATGAGAGTATGGCCAATATCATGTTAGCGGCGCTGGCCGGCTCCAATTATATTCATGATGCTGCAGGCCTTATCGAATCCGGCCTGAGTATTGCGTTTGAACAATATGTCATGGATGACGATATTATCGGTATGGCTATGCGGGCGGTAAAGGGGATTGAGGTAGACGACGAGACTCTGGCCGTGGATGTAATTAATGAAGTTGGCCCTGCAGGTAATTATTTAGCCAATGATCATACCACCATGCATATGAAGAAAGAGTTCTTCTATAATAAGGCGGCAGACCGCAACTCAAGATCAAGATGGGAGATGAATGGTTCGCTGGATGCCAGAGAGCGGGCGCGGCGAATGGCCAAAGAAATCCTGGCAACCCATAAGCCGGTGTGGATAGACAAGCAAGTAGAAAAAGAAATAGTTAAGACTGTGCCGGGAATGCTTCAGAACTGGATTGACTAGATTGGAGGAGGAGATAAGATGATTAATTTTGAAGACATCGAGGATGCAGTAATTGAGGGTCAGCATAAGGAAGTACCGCAGCTAATTGCCCAAATGCTTGATCAGGGCGTAGCGCCTATGGACATCATCAAAAACGGTTTATTGTCGGGGATGGGTATTGTAGGCCCGAGATTTAAAGCTGGCGAAATGTTTATGCCGGAAGTCATGCTGAGTGCCAAAACAATGAACATAGGCTTGGACATACTCAAGCCGCTCATTGTGGAAGGTGACATGGAGAGTGCTGGTAAGGCGGTTTTGGGTACCGTTGAGAGTGACTTGCATGACATTGGCAAGAATTTAGTAAAAATGCTGTTGGAAAGCTCTGGCTTCCAGGTGATTGATCTCGGAATAGACGTATCGGCCGAAAGATTTGCCGAGGCAGTTGCTGAACATAAACCTGATGTGATAGGATTGGCCGCTTTACTTACCACGACAATGCCTAACATGAGAAAAACCATTCAGTTATTAGAAGAAAAGGGCCTAAGGGGCCGTGTAAAAG